>JACONG010000016.1:19684-245467 GCA_014323865.1 Rhodospirillales bacterium
GCGGTGGGCGTCGTACTCTTCTCCTGAGCCCAGGCGGAAACACCTGCAACCAGGAGCACACTTGCAACAACGTTTGACAGTTTGTTCATTGTCGGGGTCCCCTTGTCATTGTCGGGGTCCCCTTGGACATCGTGCATCCAAGCCGATCAGGGCGATGGATGTCAAGCTGTTTTTTGCAGCTCTCGGAATTTTTTTGCGGCGCTCATCCGGAGCAGGGCCTTGAGACTGCAGAACGCCATCCCGGCCCTGCCGTTCAGGCACCGGCGAGCCCGTCTCGCACCACCGCCGCAGGCACCGACAGGCCGCCCTCAATCGCATCGACGACCCGGCGGCGAAGGTCCAGTCCGTAGCAACAGCAACGCCCCATAATATCTGCCTCCCGAATCCCCTGCGGGTACAGAATCATGGGGTGGAACGAAGGGGAATCTCCTTGTTCGATCCTTGTTCGATTCAGATCAAGAGGAAGACGCTCTGGGATACACGATGACGCTGAGGAAGCGGACCGGAAGCTCGATCAGGGTTTCGGGCCCGTGCGGCGCCTCGGCGTCGAAGAACAGGGAGTCACCGGGTTCCATGCGGTAGCGACGGCCGCCGTGGTGGTAGTCCATGGTGCCTTCCACGACATAGAGGAACTCCTGACCCTCATGGCGGAAGACGGGGAAGACCTCGGACTCGTGGGTCAGGGTGATCATGTAGGGCTCAACCGCGACCTTCTTGCCAACGCTGTGGCCCAGCAGCGCATACTGGTGGCCCGCCCGGGTGCCACGGCGTTCGATCTTGAGCCCCTCGCCCGCCTTGACGTGGCTTGCGTCGCGCTGCTCCTCGAAGTGCTGGAAGAGTGCCGTGAAGGGCACGTTGAGCGCACGCGCCAGACCCTTGAGCGTGGTCAGCGAGGGCGAAGTCAGGCCGTTCTCGATCTTCGAGAGCATGCCGTTCGAAAGGCCGGCAAGCGAGGCAAGCTCGCCCACGGTCATGCCGAGTTTCTTGCGCTGAGCGCGAACCTGGCTGCCGATCGCCGCCTCCAGGTCGCGTCCCCCGTCGTCGAGGCTGTGCGGATCCTGATCGAGCAGGTGGCGGCTGTCGTCGTGTGTTTCAGGCACTGGTTACATCGCCTCGTCGTCGATATGGCCGGCGGCCAACCGGTGCGCCAGCGGGCCGAGTGCATCGTGGCGCACCGTGAAATTGACGGAATCGCCAGGCACCAGCGTCGCACGCACCGCTTCGTCCGCGCTGGCAAGATCGAACGCGATGTCGGGCCCGCCATCGGACGGGCGGACGAAGCCGTAACCCCTGGCCGGGTTGAGCCAGACGATCTCACCGTTCATATCCCACGTTTCGTGCCGGGGACGCTGACTGTCAAGCAGCGCAGACGACGCCGATCGCCAGGCAGCAGCAACGTGAGGGCGAGGGCGAGACCGAACGCAGACCCGGAGACAGCGTTCTGCTCGATACACAGGATCGCTCGACCATGTCTGCGGGCATCGAACTGTCCGTGAAGCCGTTCCCGAAGAGCTCGAACGACAACGCGTGAAAACGCTTGCTCTTACCCTGGCGATGACTAATATCCTGCCCGCCTTGAAGCGTGGCCTTCAGGGCAGAATACGGGTGGGCCACGGTCCATCCTTTTTTGTTTTCATTGGTGTTGCGTGGAGTCGTCGCCCGGCGCGCCAGCGGTCGTCCGAAGGTCCGGTTCCGGCTTCATGCGCGGGGCAGGATGGATGAGCCTGGCGGGCGAGATCGAAGGACTGATCAACAGAACCGTCGAAGCGATGGGCTTCCGAGTGGTACGCGTGAAGATGTTCACGCATCCCCGGCGGACCTTGCAGATCATGGCCGAAAGGGCCGACGGGTCACCGGTGATCGTCGACGACTGCACATTGTTGAGCCGGGCCATCGGTCCGCTGCTCGACGCCGAGGACCCGATTCCGGGAGCCTATGACCTCGAGGTCAGCTCCACCGGGATCGACCGGCCGCTGGTCAGGCCGGAGGATTACACGCGGCTCGCCGGTTTCGAGGCGAAGCTCGTGGTCGATCCGCCGCAGAACGGGCAACGCAAGTTCCGCGGCCGGGTCGAGGGGATGGCCGGCGGCCATGTCCGGTTGCAACTGGAGGGTGATCGGGTTGCCGATTTGCCTTTTGAGGTGATTGTGGAAGGCCAGCTTGTCCTGACCGACGAGCTGATGAAGACCATGACGTCGCCTCGCGACGAGGCCAGCGCCACGGAAACGGAGTGAAGGATTATGACGGCAACCGAAGCTGTTGCATCTCGGGTTATCTATCAGGAACTGGTCCAGATTGCCGAGGCGGTCGCGCGCGAGAAGGGGATTGAGCGCGAAACCGTCGTCGAAGCGATGGAGCAGGCGATTCAGCACGCCGGCAAACGCAAGTACGGCCAGGAGCTCGACATTCGCGCGTCGATCGACCGGACGTCCGGTGCGGTCTCGCTGCAGCGCTTCATCGAGGTCTGCGAGCCCGAGGACATCGAGATTCCCGGCGCCCAGATGACGCTCGAAGAAGCACACCTGCAGAACCCGATCGCCGAGATCGGCGACTTCATCGCCGAGGACCTGCCGCCGATCGAGTTCGGCCGCATCGCCGCCCAGACCGCCAAGCAGGTCATCGTGCAGAAGGTGCGCGAGGCCGAGCGTGAGCGGCAGTACAACGAATACAAGGACCGCATCGGCGAGATCATCAACGGCCTGGTCAAGCGACCCGAACACGGCCACTGGATCATCGATCTGGGCAAGGCCGAGGCCATGTTGCGGCGCGACGAATGCCTGCCGCGCGAGATCCTGCGCCGCGGCGATCGCATACGCGCCTACATCCATGACGTGCGCCAGGAGCCGCGCGGCCCGCAGATCTTCATCAGCCGCACTCAGCCGCAATTCATGGCGAAGCTCTTCGCCCAGGAGGTGCCGGAGATCTACGACGGCATCATCGAGATCAAGGCCGTGGCACGGGATCCCGGCAGCCGCGCCAAGATCGCCGTGATGTCGAACGACGGCTCGATCGACCCCGTCGGCGCCTGCGTCGGTATGCGCGGCAGCCGCGTGCAGGCCGTTGTGCAGGAGCTTGGCGGCGAGAAGATCGACATCATCCCGTGGTCACCCGATACCGCGACCTTCGTGGTGAACGCCCTGCAGCCCGCCGAGGTTGCCAAGGTCGTGATGGACGAGGAGGACCGCCGCATGGAGGTGGTCGTGCCCGACGACCAGCTGTCGCTCGCCATTGGCCGCCGCGGCCAGAACGTGCGCCTGGCCTCTCAGCTCGTCGGCTGGGACATCGACATCATGACCGAGACCAACGAAAGCGAGCGCCGCATCGAGGAGATGCGCATCCGCAGCGAGCACTTCATGGATGCACTCGATGTAGACGACGTGCTGGCCCGCCTTCTCGTGACCGAAGGTTTCAGCGAGGCCGACGAAGTGGCCTATGTCCCGGTCGAGGAGCTTGCCTGGATCGAGGGCCTGGACGACGCCATCGCCCAGGAGCTCCAGAACCGCGCCCTCCAGTTCGTCGAGGAGCGCGATCGCCAGATGGACGCACGCCGCCGCGAGCTGGGCGTCGACGACGCGGTCGCGGAGATCGAGGGCCTGACGCCGATCATGCTGGTCCAGCTCGGCGAGAAGGACATCAAGACGCTCGATGATCTCGGGGACCTGGCCGGCGACGAGCTGATCGAGGACTACCTGCCCGGCAGCTATCTGACGCTCGATGAGGCCAACGCAATCATCATGGCCGCGCGCGCCCACTGGTTCGACGGCGAGGAGCCGATCGAAGAAGAGGCCGAGGCCGTCGAGGGCGAGGACGACGCGGCGACCGAGGAGATTGCATCCTGAGCGCAGCACCCCGCATGAGCGAACTCGCGGACGACACCGTGCGCCGCTGTCTTGCGACCGGCGAAAGCGCCGACAAGAAACTGCTGGTGCGTTTCGTGCTGGCGCCCGACGGCAAGGTTGTGCCTGACCTTGCCGAACGGCTGCCCGGTCGCGGGGCCTGGGTCTCGGCGCGCCGCGAGGCGATCGAACAGGCCGTGGCCAAGGGACTGTTCTCGCGCGGATTCAAGGGACGTGCGCTGGCCGATTCCGATCTGCCGGCGAGTGTCGAGAGCCTTCTGGTCCAGCGTATCATCGAGCTTCTGGGTTTTGCCCGGCGCGCCGGCGAGGCGGTGACGGGGTTCGAAAAATGCAGGTCCATGGGCGCGCGCACCGGCACGGTGTTGCTGCATGCCCGCGATGGTTCTATGGACGGCCTGCGCAAGCTGGCAGGCGCCGGGACGGAACGCGCGGTCCGCGTTCTGGAGGGCGCGGAGTTGGGTGCGCCCTTCGGTCGTGACATGGCGGTCCATGTCGCGCTGGCCAAGTGCGGCCTGACCGAGAAGATTGTGCGAGAGTGTTCCCGTCTGGCCGGATTCCGGACGGACGCCGACGGCGGGAAGGAAGGACGGTAGTCATGGCAAGTGCCGACGACACAGACAAGAAGCCGAAAACGCTGAGCCTGGGCGGCCGTCCCGGCAGACGACTCGAGCTCAAGACGACCGAGGATGGCGGCCAGGTGCGCCAGAGCTTCAGCCATGGCCGTTCACGCCAGGTGGCTGTCGAAGTCAAGAAGCGTCGTGTCATTCGTCCCGGCCGCAGCGAGGCCGGGCCAGCGGCACCCGAACCCGTCGTCAAGGAGGGGCCCACGGTGGTGGAAGCCGAAGCGCCTGCCGCGCTGACGGCCGTCGCGCCGGTCGAGACAAGCGAAGAGGTTCGCGCCCCGCTGGTTCTCAAGAACCTGACCGACCAGGAACGCGAAGGCCGCATGCGTGCGCTCGAGCAGGCACGCAAGGCCGAGGAAGAGGCCCACAAGCAGGCCGAGATCGACGCCAAGCTGCGTGCAGAGGAGGAGGTGAGGCTCGCCACCGAGCGTGCCGAGGCCGAACAGCGCGCGAAGGAAGAAGAGGAACGCCGCCAGGCCGAGGAACAGGCCGAGACTATCGTCGAGTCCGAGCCGGCGGCCGCCGAACCCGCGGCTGCAGTGCCTGCACCGGCCGCCGCAGCGCCGGCAGAAGTGGAACAGGACAAGCGCCGCAACAAGCGCGACAAGCGTTCGCCCCTGGCACCGAAGACCCGGCCCGGTGATCGCCGCCGCAGCGGCAAGCTGACGGTCGCCCAGGCACTATCGGGCGACGGCGAGGAAGAGCGTGCCCGTAGCCTCGCGGCCGCCAAGCGCGCCCGTGAGAAGCTCAAGCAGCAGCAAGCCGGTCAGAAGGCATCCGGCCCGTCGAAGAAGTTTGTCCGCGAGGTCACCGTACCTGAGGCCATTCTTGTCAGCGAGCTGGCCAACCGCATGGCCGTGCGTGGCAGTGAGGTGGTCAAGAAGCTGATGCAGATGGGCCAGATGGTGACCGTCAACCAGACGATCGACGCCGACACCGCCGAGCTTCTGGTCGAGGAGTTTGGCCACAAGGTCCGGCGCGTCTCCGAGGCCGATGTCGAGGTCGGCCTGAAGCAGGACGACGATCCCGCTGAACTCAAGGCACCGCGCGCTCCCGTGGTCACCATCATGGGCCACGTCGACCACGGCAAGACGTCGCTGCTGGACGCTCTGCGCAAGACCGACGTGGTCGCGGGCGAGGCCGGCGGCATCACGCAGCACATCGGCGCCTACCAGGTACAGCTCGCCGGCGGCGACCGCATCACCTTCCTGGATACGCCGGGCCACGCCGCCTTCACGGCCATGCGTGCACGTGGGGCCAAGGTGACCGACATCGTCATCCTGGTCGTTGCGGCCGACGACTCGGTCATGCCGCAGACCCGCGAGGCGATTGATCATGCCCGCACCGCCGAGGTGCCGATCATCGTGGCGATCAACAAGTCCGACCTGCCCGGTGCCAACCCCGACAAGGTTCGCCAGGACCTGCTGCAGCACGAGCTGGTGGTCGAGGACATGGGCGGCGACATCCTTGATGTCGAGATCTCGGCTACCAAGGGCACCGGCCTCGACAAATTGGGAGAGGTAATCCTGCTGCAGGCCGAACTGCTCGAACTCAAGGCCAACGCCGATCGTCATGCCGAGGGCATCGTGGTCGAGGCACGGCTGGAGAAGGGCCGCGGCGCGGTTTCGACCGTGCTGGTCCAGCGCGGCACGCTCAAGGTCGGCGACACGATCGTCGTCGGCAAGGAGTGGGGCCGCATCCGTGCGCTGGTCGATGACCGCGGCAAAAACGTGAAGCAAGCCGAACCGTCCACGCCCGTCGAGGTTCTGGGTCTCTCGGGCACGCCGATAGCCGGTGACGAGTTCTTCGTCGTCGAGAACGAGAGGCGGGCACGCGAGATCGCGGCTTACCGTGAGGAGCAGGAGCGCCAGCAGAAGATCACCTCGGTCGGCCGCAGTTCGGTCGAGCAGCTCTTCGCCAACATCGCTGCGGGCGAGACCCGGGAGCTTCCGCTAGTCATCAAGGCGGATGTGCACGGCTCGGCCGAAGCCATCGCCCACAGCCTGGAACAGCTCGGCACCGAAGAGGTGAAGCCGCGCATCCTGGTTTCGGCGGTCGGCGGCATCAGCGAGAGTGACGTGACGCTGGCCAAGGCTTCGAACGCGATCATCTTCGGCTTCAACATTCGCTCGAACAGCCAGGCCCGCCAGCTCGCCGAAAAGGAGGGCGTGGAGATCCGCTACTACCGGATCATCTACGAGCTTCTCGACGACGCGAAGACCATGCTCTCGGGCCTGCTGATGCCGGAGATTCAAGAGAAGGTCCTGGGCGCGGCTCAGGTGCTCGACACCTTCGAGATCTCCAGGATCGGCCGTATCGCCGGTTGCCGCGTCATGGACGGCGTCGTCAAGCGCAACGCCAATGTCCGGCTGCTGCGCGACGGCCACATCCTGTTCGAAGGCCCGATCAAGTCGCTCCGCCATCACAAGGAAGAGGTGCGTGAGATCAAGCAGGGTTCGGAATGCGGCATCCAGCTCGACGGCCACCACGACATCGAGGTCGGCGACGAAATCGAGGCCTACGAGCTGGCGGAGGTCGCGCGCACGCTCGATGGCTAGGCGGAAGAAGCCGGCAGCACCGGGCCAGCGCCAGCTCCGGGTCGGCGAGGAAATCCGGCACGTCCTGTCGTACATGTTCACCCGCAGCGAGGTGCACGATTCGGCGCTCATGGGCCAGGTCATCACCGTTTCGGAGGTGCGCATGAGTCCCGACCTGCGCCATGCCACGTGTTTCGTCATGCCGCTGGGCGGCGAGAACCTCGACACGGTGATCACAGGGCTCGAGCGCGCGGCGCCCTACCTGCGCGGCGAGGTGGCCCGACGTGTTCGCATGCGCGTCGCGCCGGAGCTGAACTTCAAGGCCGACCACGGTTTCGACCACGCCCAGCGTGTCAGCGACCTCCTGAACGAGGCCGATGGCGCGTAGGCGGAACGGCCGGAAGGTCGACGGCTGGATTATCGTCGACAAGCCCCAGGGCATGACCTCGACCCAGATGATCGGCAAGGTGCGGCGAGCGACGAAGGCGGCCAAGCTCGGCCATGGCGGCACGCTCGATCCCGTGGCGACCGGCATTCTGCCCATCGCGCTCGGTGAAGCGACCAAGACGATCCCCTACTGCCAGGACGCGACAAAGGTCTATGGCGTCACCATCCGCTGGGGCGAGGCGACCGCGACCGACGACGTCGAGGGCAACGTGACGGAGACACGCGCCCACAGGCCCGGCGAGGCGGCTATCCGCGCAGCGCTGCCGACCTTCACCGGTATGATCTCCCAGATGCCGCCTGCGTTCTCAGCGCTCAAGGTCGACGGCAAGCGGGCCTATGATCTCGCGCGCAAGGGTGAAGCGCCCGAACTCAAGTCGCGCGACATCAGGATCGACCGGATCGACCTTGTGGCCATGCCTGACGCCGACCACGCCGAGTTCGAGGTCGTCTGCGGCAAGGGGACCTATATCCGGGCGCTCGCCCGTGACCTGGCCCGGACGCTCGGCACGGTCGGTCATGTCGCGACCCTGCGCCGGACGCAGGTCGGCCCCTTCCGGGAGGCCATGGCGATTTCGATAGATAAGCTCGCCGAATGTGATACAAGTGCGCCGCTTTCCGGGGTGCTTTTGCCCGTGGAGACAGCGCTGGACGACATCCCGGCGCTTGCCTTGACGGAGACCGAGGCTCGCCTGCTGCGGCAGGGGCAGACGGTCGAAGTGCCCGGAGCAAGCAACGGTCCCTGTCAGGTCCGATCCGGCCGGAACCTTGTCGCCATCGGCAAAGTCGAGGCCTGTTTCCTGAGGCCGCTGCGTGTGTTGAACCTTAAAGAGGAAGAGAGCCACGATGTCGATCACGGCTGAACGCAAGGCTGAACTCATCAAGGAGTACGGCCGCGAAGAGGGCGACACCGGTTCACCCGAGGTCCAGGTTGCGATCCTGACGGAACGAATTGTCAACCTGACCGAACACTTCAAGACCCACCGCAAGGACAAGCATTCCCGCCGCGGCCTGCTCATGCTCGTGAGCCGCCGCCGCTCGATGCTCGACTATCTGCGGGGCACAAGCGAGGAGCGTTACCAGACGCTTATCAGGAGCCTCGGTATCCGGCGCTGATCCGAAACGGTACGGGAACGCAGGCAACGTGTCCCCGCTTCTGTATCCGGAAACCGGCAATGGGCTGAACCGAGCACCCATGGCGCTGTCGCTGGAAGGCCAACGGGCCTTCATGAACCCGTTCTCCATGGGGGAGAGCGGCGTCACAGGCTGTGCGGTCCCATACGGGGGATCGCAGCAGAAGAGGATTTGAGCCTGAGCGCTGCGTCGTTTGATCCGTGGGAAGAGGAAGAGAAATCAATGTTTACCATCCACAAGCAAGAGATCGTCTGGGGCGGACGCAAGCTGACGCTCGAGACGGGAAAGATCGCCCGGCAGGCCGACGGCGCCGTCATGGCGACCTATGGCGACACGACCGTGCTGTGCACGGCGGTGGCCCAGAAGCAGTCCCGCGAGGGTATCGACTTTTTCCCGCTCACCGTGAACTACCAGGAAAAGGCGTTCGCGGCAGGCAAGATCCCCGGCGGCTTCTTCAAGCGTGAAGGCCGCCCGGCGGAAAAGGAAACCCTGGCTTCGCGCATCATTGACCGGTCGATCCGGCCGCTCTTCGCGCCCGGGTTCCGCAACGAGACCCAGGTCATCTGCACCGTGCTGAGCCACGACCTCGAGAACGACCCCGACATCGTCGCTCTGGTCGGTGCCTCGGCCGCACTCACCATGTCGGGCATTCCCTTCATGGGCCCGATCGGCGGTGCCCGTGTCGGCGTGGTCGACGGCGAGTATATGCTCAACCCGACGCTGGCCCATATGGCCGAGACCGACCTCGATCTCGTCGTCGCCGGCCGTTTGGACGCGGTGATGATGGTCGAATCGGAGGCCAGGGAGCTCTCCGAGGAGAAGATGCTGGGCGCAGTCATGTTCGCCCATCGCGAGTTCCAGCCGGTAATCCAAGCGATCATCGAACTGGCCGAGGCCTGCGCCAAGGAGCCCTGGGACCTGCCGGAGCCCGAGGATCACAGCGCGCTCGAAGCCAAGGTCAAGGAGCTCTGCGGCGACGCGCTCGCCGAGGCCTTCAGGGAGCCCGACAAGCTGGCCCGCCAGGACAAGGTCGCGGCAGCCAAGCAGATCGCCAGGGATCACTTCGCTGAGGACAAGGAGGTCGACGGCAACGTGCTCGCCGGCATCCTGAAGGGCCTGGAGAAGTACACCCTGCGCGAGGCGACGCTTTCGACCGGCACCCGTGTCGACGGCCGCGATCTCAGCACGATCCGCCCGATCGTCTCGGAGGTCGGCGTTCTGAGTCGCAGTCACGGCTCGGCGCTCTTCACCCGTGGCGAGACCCAGGCGCTCGTGACCGCCACGCTGGGCACCGGCCAGGATGAGCAGATCATGGACGCGCTCGAGGGCGAATACCGCGAGCATTTCATGCTGCACTACAACTTCCCGCCCTACTCGGTCGGTGAGGCGAGCTTTCTGCGTTCGCCGGGCCGTCGCGAGATCGGCCACGGAAAGCTGGCTTGGCGGGCGATCCATCCGCTCCTGCCGGCCAAGGAAGACTTCCCCTACACGATCCGCGTGGTCTCCGAGATCACCGAGTCGAACGGCTCGAGCTCCATGGCCACCGTTTGTGGCACCTCACTCTCACTGATGGACGCCGGTGTTCCGCTCAAACGGCCCTGCGCCGGTATCGCCATGGGTCTTATCAAGGAAGACGAGCGCTTCGCGGTTCTGAGTGACATCCTGGGCGACGAGGACCACCTCGGCGACATGGACTTCAAGGTCGCGGGTACCGAGGAGGGTGTCACCAGCCTCCAGATGGACATCAAGATCGCCGGTATCACCGAGGAGATCATGAAGGTCGCGCTGGAGCAGGCCAAGGACGGACGCCTGCACATCCTGGGCGAGATGGCCAAGGCCATTTCGGCCGGCCGTGAAACGCTGTCGGACTTCGCGCCGCGCATCACCACGATCTCGATCCCGACCGACAAGATCCGCGACATCATCGGCCCTGGCGGCAAGATGATCCGCGAGATCACCGAGAAGTCGGGCACCAAGATCGACATTGAGGACGACGGCACGATCAAGATCGCGTCGTCGGACAATGCCGCGACCGAGATCGCGCTGAAGCTGATCAAGGACATCGTGGCCGAGCCCGAGATCGGCGTGATCTACGACGGCACGGTCGTGAAGGTTATGGAGTTCGGCGCCTTCGTGAACTTCATCGGCAAGCGCGACGGCCTGGTCCACATCTCCGAACTCGCCGAGGGCCGTGTCGCCACGGTCAGCGACGTGGTGAGCGAGGGCGACACCGTGAAGGTCAAGGTGCTGGGCATCGACGACCGCGGCAAGATCAAGCTCTCCATGCGCGTCGTGAACCAGGAGACCGGCGAGGACATCTCCGAGGAGATGGCCCAAAAGGACGCCCAGCGCCGCGCCGAACGCGAAGCCCGCAGAACCCGGCCAGTGTGACGACGGCGAAGGCAAGAAGGACGGCGGTGCGACGATGACGACCGGAGCTGAGGCCCTCTGACCCGGTGAACTCCGGCCGGGCGGTGAACTTCCGCCGCCCGGCCGTTGTCGTTATGTTGGGCCAAATGAATCGGATCGACGTATGAAGCCGCTGAATTCCATACGAATCTCCGGACGCGATGTTCTGCCGCTCGTCGAGGGTGGCAAGGGTATCTCGGTATCGAACGGCGAAAGCTCCGGTGCCTGGTCTGCCTGCGGTGGCGTCGGAACGTTTTCGGGCGTCAACGCAGACTTCCGCGACGACGACGGCGAGCTGATCGAGCAGCTTTATCACGGCAAGAGCCGCAAGGAGCGCCACGAGGAGCTGATCGCCTTCGGCATCAAGGGCGGCATCCACCAGGCCAAGGTCGCCCACGATCTGTCGGGCGGCGAAGGCGCGATCCACATGAACGTGCTGTGGGAAATGGGCGGCTGCGAGCGCATCCTTCACGGCGTGCTCGAGGGCGCGAAGGGGCTCGTGAACGGCGTCACCTGCGGTGCGGGCATGCCTTACAAGATGGCGCAGATCTGCGCTGAGTACGGGGTCTACTACTATCCCATCGTGAGTTCGGCCCGTGCCTTCCAGATCCTCTGGAAGCGCGCCTACAAACGTTTCCCCGATCTTCTGGGCGGCGTGGTCTACGAGGACCCGTGGCGCGCGGGCGGCCACAACGGACTGTCGAACGTCGAGGACCCCCAAGTTCCGGAAGACCCCTATCCGCGTGTCGTCGACCTGCGCAAGACCATGATCGAGTGCGGTCTCGACGAGACCCCTATCTTCATGGCCGGCGGCGTCTGGCGCGTCGACGAGTGGGAGGACTGGCTCGACAATCCCGAGGTCGGCACCATCGCCTTCCAGTTCGGCACCCGGCCGCTGCTGACCGAGGAGAGCCCGATCTCCAACACCTGGAAGCGCCGCCTGCCGACGTTGCGAGAGGGTGAGATCTACCTCAACCGCTTCAGCCCGACGGGCTTCTACTCCTCGGCGGTAGAGAACAGCTTCCTTCTCGAACTCAAGGACCGCAACGACCGCCAGGTCGCCTATTCGACCGAGCCGGTTGGCGATCATGTCGTCGAGTACAAGTTTGGCCCGCGCGGCCGTGCGATCTACCTGACCGAGCACGACCTCGAGCATGTCGAAACCTGGGTTGCCCAGGGTTTCACCGAGCAGCTCAAGACGCCAGATTCGACAGTGGTCTTGATGACCCCGGAGAAGTCGCGTCAGATCCGCACCGACCAGATCGAATGCATGGGCTGTCTCAGCCAGTGCCGCTTTTCGAACTGGAAGGCCGACGAGAGCGGCACCACGGGCCGCAAGCCCGATCCGCGCAGCTACTGCATCCAGAAGACGCTGCAGACCATCAGCCACTCCGACGATATCGAGACCCAGCTGATGTTCGCCGGACACAATGCGTTCCGTTTTGCGTCCGACCCCTGGTACGCCGACGGCTTCGTGCCGACCGTGGCCCAGCTCATGGACCGGCTGCAAACGGGCCAGTAGTCGCCAGGGCACCTTGCCGAGGTTCATGATCCTCCGGGGCTCAAGAGCGGCCTTGATCGCCGTCATCGCGGCCAGTTTCTCGCCATCGCCCCGTTCCTTCAGGAAGGCGCGCTTCTCCAGTCCGATGCCGTGTTCGGCGCTGAACGAGCCGCCGGACCCGACGAGGCCGTCGAAGATCGTCGCATTGACAGGATCATGCAGCGCCGGGGCGACCGTGTCGGTCTTGGTGATGGTGAGGTTGAGATTGCCGTCGCCCAGATGGCCCATGGTGAACAGCAGTAGATCGGGCTCGACCGTCTTCAACCGTGCGGCAGGACCTTGTCGATCTCCCGCCGCGCTCCTCGCGCACGGCCCACATGCGGTTGCGCTCGTCGACATTCATGGCGAGCACCGCGTCAGAGGCTTCTTCAACCTCCAGCACATCGGCCAGGATTTCCTCGGGCACCTCCTAGGCGGCCTCGGCGTGTTCACCGGCGAGATCGACCAGCAGCAGGACATGACCGTTGGGTGCAAAGCCACCATCCGCCTTGTCGACCGCGGAATGCCCAGTATCGGCCTGCAACCCGCCGTTGTGTAAGGGCCCAGGCGGGGAGTTGGTGCCATCGGGTTCGTGGTCGCCGACGCCTGTTGTGCCGCGGAAGCCGCCGACATTGCGTCTCTGGAGGCGTTGATCGGCCCGCGCCACCATGTCTCGCTGGTGGACGGGTTTGCACGCACGGTCCCGTTCATGCCCGGCCATCCAGCTGATCGTCATCACAATTGCGACCGGCCATCGCAAAGTTTATAGTTATTCCAGTTTACACCCCCATATGACGACCATGATGAAGCACCCCGAATCGCTCATCGCCGATCTGCGCGACCGCATGCGTGACGCTGGTCTGCGCCCGACGCGTCAGCGCGAACAGCTTGCCCTGTTGCTGTTCCAGGACGGCAACCGGCACCTCACGGCCGAAACCCTGCATCGCGAGGCCATGCAGGACGGCATCCGCGTGTCTCTGGGGACCGTCTACAACACGCTGCACCAGTTCACGGAAGCCGGGCTTCTGCGCGAGGTCGTGGTCGATTCCAGTCGCGCCTACTTCGACACAAACACCGGCGCACACCATCATTTCTTCAACACGGCGAGCCACGAGTTGACCGACATTCCAGCCGACAGCGTTGCCGTCGGCTCGCTCCCGGCGCCTCCATCCGGAACCGAAGTTGACGGCGTCGACGTGGTCATCAGGGTGACACCCTGCGCACGGTAAGATGGCGCTTCCCAGTTTTTTCGCGCCTGCATCTTGAACGTAGTTAGAATAATTCCAGATGAATTTGTGTGGGACGGGGATCGTTCCGCACGCTCGTGACGTATTGAGAGTCCTGTCCCGGAGGGGACGCACTGAAATAAGGAGAGACCCATGCCGCTTGGTGGCACCAAGACCGAAGACAACCTCAAGGCCGCTTTCGCCGGCGAGAGCCAGGCGAACCGCCGCTACCTGTATTTCGCACAGAAGGCCGACGTTGAAGGCTACAACGACGTCGCCGCCGTGTTCCGTTCGACCGCCGAAGGCGAGACCGGTCACGCCCACGGCCACCTCGAGTTCCTTGAGGAGACCGGTGACCCTGCGACCGGCGAGCCAATCGGTTCGACCGAGAACAACCTGAAGGCCGCCATCACCGGTGAGACCCACGAGTACACCGACATGTACCCGGGCATGGCGCGCACCGCCCGCGACGAAGGCTTCGACGAGATCGCCGATTGGTTCGAAACTCTCGCCAAGGCCGAGAAGAGCCACGCCGGCCGTTTCCAGAAGGCGCTCGACACCCTCGACGCCTGATCCGGAGGCCAAGGAGCCCCGCCCCGCGCGGGGCTCCCGATTTGTCCGTCCGTTTTGCAGAGAGACGTCAGAACGCGGGATCGACGATTCCGCGCACCCTGATCGTTTGCCTCCCGGGGGAAGGCACCATGACCGCTCGTGAAGGCAGCCTCGACGCACCCACGCGTCACGTTCTCGATTGGCAAAGCCCCGATTTCATCGATCCCGACAAGATCGATATCGAGCTGCGCCGGGTGTTCGATATATGTCACGGCTGCCGGCGCTGCTTCAACCTGTGCGACTCCTTCCCGCAGCTCTTCGATCTGATCGACGAGAGTGAGTCGGGCGAGCTCGACACGGTCAACAGCAAGGACTTCAAGCCCGTCATCGACGCCTGCACGCTGTGCGACATGTGCTTCATGACGAAATGCCCCTATGTCCCGCCCCACGAGTTCGACCTCGACTTCCCGCATCTGATGCTTCGCGCCCGCGCTGCCGAGTTCCAGCGCGGCGAGGTTGGCTTCATCGACAAGAAGCTCGCCGACACCGATTCCAATGGAAAGCTCGGCACCACCTTCTCATCGCTCGCCAACTGGTCCTGCAAGAAAGACAACGGCCTGACCCGTCCGATCATGGAGAAGGTCGCGGGCATCGACACCCGTGCCGAACTGCCCGGCTTCAATCCGAAGAGCCTTGTAGCCCAGGCCAGGGCCGATCCGCTCCAGCCCAACAAGGATGCACCGGCCTTCGGCCGCAAGGCGGTCATCTACGCCACCTGCTTCTCGAACTGGAACGATGCCGCAATCGGCGAGGCCGGACGTCGCGTGCTGGCGCACAACGGCGTCGAGACGGAAGTCGTGCATCCCGCCTGCTGCGGCATGCCAAGGCTCGAACAGGGCGATCTCGCCGACGTGATGAACCGTGCGAAGACGGTTGCCAGGGCGCTGCTGCCTTATGTCGACCAAGGCTATGACGTGGTCGCGCTGGTGCCGAGCTGCGCGCTGATGATGAAATTCGAATGGCCGCTCATCGTACCGAACGATCCCGACATCCAGCGTCTGGCCGAAGCGACCCGCGACGTTAGCGAGTACGTCATGGAGATCTCCAAGGCCGAGGGTCTGGTCGATGGCATGACCGGCATCAACATGCCGATCACGCTCCACATCGCCTGCCACGCGCGGGCCCAGAACATGGGTGCCAAGGCCGCCGAAATGTTGCGCCTGATCCCCGAAGCCAAGGTCACCGTGATCGAGCGCTGCTCGGGCCACGGCGGCACTTGGGGAATCAAGAAGCCGACCTTCGAGCTCGGCATGAAGGTGGGCAAGCCGGTCTTCCGGAATGCCGCCAAGGCCGACCCCGACGGCAAGGGTTACATCGTGTCGGAGTGCCCGCTGGCCGGCATTCACATCCGCCAGGGCGTCGAGGAGATATCGGGACGCGAGACGCCGCCACCCGAGGCCGCACATCCGATTCAGCTCGTCGCCAAGGCTTACGGCCTGCAGGGCCTCTGACGAACGAACAAGGGGGCGGGACAACCCGCACGGAAAGGACACGGAGAATGACCGCCATGACCAAACTCACCCGCGACGACATCATTGATCTCGCGACCTACACCGCCGCGCGCAGCGACCATCGCCAGGCCGCGCGCGCCATCAAGCAGCACCGCCGCCTCGATCTCGGCCCCTTCGTGTCGTTCTACTTCGAGAACCGCGACACCATGTGGCACCAGATTCACGAGATGCTCTACATTGAGAAGGGTGGTGAGGAGCAGATCGCCGATGAGCTCGAGGCCTACAACCCGCTGATCCCTGAAGGACACGACCTGCGCTGCACAATGATGATCGAGATCGACGACGAGGCCAGACGCAACGCCACCCTGCGCAAGCTGGGTTGGATCGACGAGAAGATCGTGCTGCGCGCCGGCGACCATGCCGTGCGGGCCGAAGCGCTGCAAGACACCGAGCGCAACACCGCCGACGGCAAGACGTCGAGCGTCCATTTCCTCGTCTTCCGCTTCGATGACGCGGCGGCCGCAGCCTTCCGCGATCCCGGGGTCCGCGCTACGCTCGATATCGAGCACGAGAACTACGGCCACAGCGCCGTCATCACCGGCGAGACCCGGAAGGGACTGGCCGCCGACCTGGCCTGAGGCGAGCTCTCGCCGCGCATTTCCTCAAGGGATGCAATCGCCGGTGCTTTTGGTTAGGTAGGACCGATCTTCCGACGCGCCCGAGTTCGAGCCTTGTCCGGTCGAACGCCCGGCGCAGCTCTTCCCTGTGAAAGCGAGACGTTCCCACGACCATGGCCATTGTCGAATCCCTGACCCATACGGCGATCGAGAACCTGCGCCTCGGCAACCGTGACGAGGCCGAGAAGATGCTGCGCGATGCGTGCCGCATGGACCCGTCGCACATCCGCTCCCATTGCGTGCTGGCGACCTTGATCTATCAGGACGGCGACACCGCAACCGCCCTGTCGATCCTCGACCGCTTCGAGGCCGACCACCCCGACAAGCCCGAGATCATCCGCGCCCGTGCCGAGGTTCTGCTCGGCAGCGGCGAGCTCGAGGCCGCGCTTGAGGTACAGACCCGGGCACGGCAGCTCAATCCGCGTGATCCCCACGGCTACTTGCAGGAGGGCATCGTCCTGGAACGCCTGGGTCGGCACGCCGAGGCAGAGGAATGCATACGCCAGGCGCTCTACTTCAACCCCAACCTGACCGGTGCTCTGCAGGTTCTGGGTACGATGGCCTATCGGGCCGGGCGGTTGCACGAGGCCGCCGATGTGCTGAACCGCGTTCGCGTCGGACAGAAACCTGGTGTCGATCCACACCACCATCAGGCCCGCGCGCTCTTTGCGCTGGGCGCGTACGACCACCTGATGTCGCTCGCGCCCGCACTGTCGGTCGCCCAGCGGCACGGCGAAACGGTCATGAAAGCGATCGCCGCGTGGTGCTGCGACCAGCCGGAAGTCTGCGCGGAACAGCTGATTGAGGCGATACCTCTGGCCAACCAGTCGATCGTCAACAGCCCCAACAGGGCCGCCTTCATCGCCCGTTGCCGCCTGCTCGACACCTTGGTGAAGTGGCGCCACGGGCATCCCGACAGCTACGGCGGGACCGCGGCCGCGCATCTCCACGTCATCGGCGATGGCGGTGTGCTGCCGATCGCGAACCTGACGGTGCGGCTCGGCGGTGGCGTGACACGCCTGTCTGCATATCCCGTGCTCGACGGAGCCGCCGCCGACTTCACGGATGACGAGTCCGATGCGCGGCGCGCGACGTTTGATGCCATGGCCGGACGTGTGCCGCAGGGTGCGGACGTGCTGGCGGTCTTCGGCGAACGCGACTGTCGCCTGCGCGAAGGCATCATGCCGGCGGTGCGCAAGGATCCGGACTTTGACTGGAAGGAGCGGGTCGACACGATTGTCGGCAACTACGTCACCGCCATGAGCGCCCGCGCCTCGGAACGCGGCTGGTCCCTGCGCTTCGTAACCCCGCCGATGACCAACATCAACGTCAGCTGCCTGCCTGACACCGCGCAACGCCTGCATCTCGGCATTCATACCTGCTTCCATGATACCCTAGCCGCGGCAGCCGCGAAGGCCAGCTGCGGTCTGGTCGACCTCAAGGCGTGCACCACCGACGATGCCGGCCACGCCCGCCACGCCCGCTTCATCGACGCCAACCATGTCTGGCCCTCGACCTTCGTCGAGGCTCTTGAGGCGGCCGGCTAGAGCGGATTCACACACTCAGAGCATCTTCACCCGTCCAGATTGAATCAATCTGGACGGGTGAAGATGCTCTAGAAGGGCTCCGCCGGTGGCAGGTCGCCAAGCCGGGCGTCGATCGCCTCCGCATCGGGCAGGGCCGGCATGGCACCGTGTTGAAGACAGGTCAGTGCCCCGGCCACGGACCCGCAACGCAGGGCATCCTGCAGCTCCATGCCGTTGTCAAGCGCGGCCGTCAGCGCGCCGGTGAAGGCATCGCCCGCGCCGACCGTGTCGATCGGCGTGATGGCGAGACTGCCCACACGCCAGCGTGCATGCGGACCGATCGCCACGGCACCATCGGCACCCAGTGTCACGATGGTCGTCAGCCCATGCTCGGCGGCGAAGCGGGTCGCGACATCAACCGGCGACCGTTCGGTCATGCCGAGTTCATCGACCACCTGGCGGGTCTCACACTCGTTGAGGATCAGGAGATCAAGTGTCTCGGGCATGATCGGGCCCGCCGGCGCGCAGTTCAGCACAACCCGCTTGCCGGCCGCCTTGGCGCGCTGGGCCAGCGTGAAGGTCGCACGCAGCGGTACCTCCATCTGGAGCAGCACGGTGGTGCATTCGCCCAGAAGCTCGTCGGTCACGGTCTCGTGGTCGGGGCTCATGTTGGCACCGCTGGCAACAAGGATCTGGTTCTCGCCGTCGTCCGCCACGGCAATGACGGCAATGCCCGTGGGCGCCTCGACATGTTCGATCAGGCTGGTGTCGACGTCGTGCGCGGAGACGATCTCCAGAAGATCGTCACCATAGCTGTCGCGGCCGACGCAACCGACGATCACGACTTCGCCCCCGGCACGCGCCGCGGCGACCGCCTGGTTCGCACCTTTGCCGCCCGGTGCCGTGGCATGGCTCGGGGAGAGCACCGTCTCGCCCGGCCCCGGCAGCTCCGGCACGGGAACGATCAGATCCATGTTGAGCGAACCGAAGACGATGATCATGCCTGGCTCTGGCGTCGATTGTTACGGACCCACCAACCATGCGTCCGTTGCATCGTTGGTGGGTGGGGGCGCGACTGCGGCCCCGCGCCAGTCAGGCGCGAAGGCCAAGCGAACGGAGTGAGCACCCGGCGACTGAGGGCCGAAACTAACAGTCCAGCGTGTTGTCGCGCTCCCACTGAGTCAGGTAGCGGGCGTAGTCGTTCCACTCGCGCGCCTGCATGCGCAGGAAGGCGTTCATCGTCTCGTCGCCCAGATAGGCCCGCAGCATCGCATTCTTCTCGGTGATACGCACGGCATCCATCAGGTTCAGCGGCAGGCGCTTGACGTCGAGCTTCCTGAGGTCAGCACTGCGGCGCGCCTCGTACATGTTGATGTCGAGCCGCTTGCCGGGATCGGTCTTGTTGGCGATGCCGTCGAGACCCGCGGCCAGAAGCGCGGCCTGGGCCAGATAGGGATTCGTGGCACCGTCCATCAGGCGGAACTCGAAGCGGCCCTCGTCGGGGATGCGCACCATGTGGGTGCGGTTGTTGCCGGTGTAGCTCACGGTGTTGGGTGACCAGGTCGCACCCGACGCCGTGACCGAGCCGTTGATGCGCTTGTAGCTGTTGACCGTGGGATTGAAGATCGAGGTCAGCGCCTCGGCGTTCTGAAGCACGCCGCCCAGGAAGTTGTAGCCCAGCTTCGAGATGCCGAGCTCGCCCTTGGGATCATGGAACAGATTCTTCTTGCCGCTCTTGTCCCAGATGCTGGCATGCGTATGGCAGCCGTTGCCGGTGATGTGGCTGAACGGCTTGGGCATGAACGTCGCCCGCAGCCCGTGTTTCTCGGCGATCGACTTCACCATGAACTTGAAGAAGGTGTGACGGTCGGCCGTGATCAGGACATCGTCGAAATCCCAGTTCATCTCGAACTGGCCGTTGGCGTCCTCATGGTCGTTCTGGTAGGGGCCCCAACCAAGCGACAGCATGGCGTCGCAGATCTCGGAGACCACCTCGTAGCGCCGCATCAGGGCCTGCTGGTCGTAGCAGGGCTTGGCCATGGTGTCGCGCCGATCGGAGATGTCCAAGCCGTCCTCGCTGATCAGGTGATACTCGCACTCGACGCCGGTCTTGAGCCGGTAGCCCTTCTTGGCGGCAAGCGCAATCATGCGGCGCAGCACATTGCGCGGGCCGTGCTCGACCTCCTTGCCGTCCATCATGAGATTGCCGGGCATCCAGCCGACTTCCGGCCTCCAGGGCAGCTGCACGAGCGCGCTGGGATCGGGCACCGCGAACATGTCGGGGTGCGCCGGGGTCATGTCGAGATTGGTGGCGAACCCGGCAAACCCGGCGCCGTCCTTGACCATGCCATCGATCGCGACGGCCGGAACCAGCTTCGACCGCGCGACACCCGCGAGGTCCGAAAAGCTGATGAGGAAATACTTGATGCCCTTGTCTTTGGCGATCTGCGAAACCGTCTTCGTCGCCTTCTTGACTGCTTGCCGTGCCATGAATGCTCCCACATGCTGAAGGTGAACGTTATGGCCCGGACTTTAGCCTCTGACACGCCGAAGTCCATGCCTGCAGCCCGCAAGCCGACAAGCCAGGTGCGAAGTTCAGAAGCGTTCTTCCCCGTGTTCACGGACGGAATCGGGAAAGTCGCGGTAAAGCGCGAAGAAGACGTCCTCGACCTTGGAGTTCACCGCGTGGTGCAGGCCCTCGACGGGATCGACCCGGCGAGCGACACGGCCGAAGGCGTCGTCCATCTGCGCCATGGAATCGAACTCCAGCGTGATGTGCCACTCCGGCAGGTTCGGATGGCCCAGGCCCAGCTTGCGCCGCGTGACCCGGTAGCCGACAAGCCCGCCCTCCGCCTTCAGATGCTCCAGATAGGCATGGGCCGCATCGGAAAAGTCGGTGTCCTTCACGCCCACCTTGAGCGATGCCCAGATGTGATAGATGTCCATGGTTGTCTACTTGGCTGATGAAACCTGATCCTGCGGAAACTCGTCGTAAGTCCGACCTCCCAACTCACGACCCATTCGCTTCTTTTGCTTCCCGCCCCATTGCTTGAAGAAGAAGGCTGTCCGGTGATACCGACAAGACGTGAGGATCTCATCGACCCACTCGGGCTCCATTGGTCGCGCACCAGGGCCACTTTCACCCCCGACAATCGCCCAATGAATATCCTTCAGATTCGGCGAACCAACCGCTCCGATCAGTGGTTCGAACGACACAAAGCGCACGACGCAATCGACCTGACGCAAGTGCTCGATGCGCCCAAGAAACTCACTGGTTTCGACACTGGTCCCAAGCCAGACATTCGGCAGGCGACCGAGACGCGGTGTGATTTGCTGCATCCGCTCCGGCCGTTTTGTCAGCACCTGATAGGTATGTTGCGGTGTCTCACTCATTACCTGCCAGACGCGTTTGATATCTTGTTCTGCAAGATCTTCATGAAGCAGGTCGCACATCAATCAGTTTGACTTTTTCACTTTACTCCCCTGCACAGATTTAGAGAAGAGGCAACGAGTTGCGCACCCTAATCCAGCACCGGAACAGCGTCTTCGGCCTTGACACGCCGCCGTGTCTTCTTGACCGGGGGTGGCACACGGGTCAACGCCCACTTCACGACGGTGCTTTCGCCGTTCAGCCCGCCGGAGATGACAACCTGCTGGCTGCGTTTCATCTGGCCGGTACCGAGATAGACGCTGTCGGTCAGCTCCAGCACACCGCCCGACATGCGCATGCGCCAGCCCTCGCCCGAGGGCAGGCGCAGGAGCGCGCCCTGGCCGTCCCGCACCACGGCGGCCTGGACATCGGGGTGGAGGTGGAAGCGCAGGGCGAACTTTGTGCCACCCGGGCCCTCGAGGACATCTTCGCCACGCACATCCTCGCCGGTCGCCGAGAGGTAGAGCGAGCGGCGGTGCACCAGTCTGCCGAGCGGCCGGTAGCCGTCGTGGCTCAGGGTGAGCAGCACGGCGCCGTCTTCCTCGTCGCGCTCGACGGTCACGTTGCGGGGCGCGCGGCCCAGGCTGCCGTCCCTCCTGATCTCGACCGCGTTCTCGTCGTCGGCCGCCATGGTCGAGTGCGCGGCGGTCTCCCGCACAGCGGTGCGCCACGAGGCATCGGCGCCCTGCCAGGCACCCATGTTCACAATCAGCCGTTCCGGTCCGATGCTCATCTCGAAGGCGAGCGGTGCGGCATGGGCATGCGCGGCATAGTCGGAAGCAGGAGGCCCACCGGCATCGGCCAGGATCAGCGTCTTGCGTGCGCTGAGCCGCTCATAGCCCGTGTGCTGCGCCCGGCTGACCGGCTTGCCCGTGGCCTGGCCCATGGCGAGCACGTTGTCGATCAGCTCCGCGCTCTCCTCCGTGCCGCCGTTGAAGAGCGCCAGCGCCCCGTCGCCGTGGCGGTAGAAGCGCAGCATGGGGGCCGCCCGGTCGATGGTCTGCTGCAGCCAGTCGGGCACCGGCTTCTTGGCCTGGATCAGTGCAAGGCGGACGTCCACCAGGTCGCGCATGAGAAGAAACTGGACACTGGGATTGCGCTCGCGCTGGCCGCCGTCGGGCAGCATCTGACGATTGAGCTCATGCTCCAGGAGCCGCATGGCCTGGGCAAAGCGTTTCTCCGCGCCCGGCAGCGTGAGGCCGGCATAAAGCAACGCCTTCACCGCGCCGATCCGACCGAGACCCTCCGGTCCCGCATTCACGACCCGGGCGAGATGGCGGGTCTGTTCGGCCAGGCTCTGCAAAAACCGGCGACGGAACAGCGCATCGGCACCGTTCAGAAGAAACCCGCTATGCGTCGTCCAGGCGACCAACCTGCGACCGAGGATGTCGGCTCGCCAGGCAAACCGGTCCCAGCTGCCGCAATCGGCCATCCAGCCCGCCACGGCATGGCGCGCGGTTTGCCGCGAATCGCCGCCAGCTTCGCGCAGGTCACGCAGCCAGGTGAAGCCGTGAATCTCCTCGAGCCAGCCCGTCCAGGCGGCATCGGGATACCATTCGGGTGCATCGTCCCTGGGATCGAACTGCAGGGTCTGGCCGGCCAATCGCCAAATGCCGTCGGTCATCGCCCGACCGCGCGCCGCCTCACCCGGCCAGGGATCGGTCGGTGCCTGCAGAACCTGATCGGGCGCGCGGCCCAGCAGGGTCAGCCGGTAGAGCGGGCTGCCGTAGTAGAGCGCCTTCACGCTGCGCACCGGCCGAGAGAAGAGACCGCTCATGGCCGCCTCGGTCAGCCCACCATCACTCGCGCAAGGCGGCGATATTGGGGGCGTAACCCGCCGGCCCGTCCTTGAAGACGGCGGTGCCAGCAACCAGCACATCGGCGCCCGCCTTGATCACCCGGGGTGCGGTCTCGGTCGTGACACCGCCGTCGACCTCCAGATCGATGGTACGGCCGCTTGCGTCGATCATCGCGCGGAGCTCGGCGATCTTGGTGAGGCTGCTCTCGATAAAACGCTGGCCGCCGAAGCCCGGATTGACGCTCATCACCAGGATCAGGTCGACGAGGTCCATGACACAGGCCACGGCCGAAGCCGGAGTCTGGGGATTGAGCGAAACGCCAGCCTTCACGCCAGTCGCCTTGATGGCCTGCAACGTACGGTGTGTGTGCGGCGAAGCCTCGATATGCACGGTGACGATGTCGCTGCCCGCCTTGATGAAGGCGTCGAGCAGCGGATCGACCGGCGCGATCATCAAGTGCACGTCGAACGGCTTGGCACTGTGCGGCTTGAGCTTGCCGATCATCGGCGGACCGAGCGTCAGGTTCGGCACGAAGTGGCCGTCCATCACGTCGACATGGATGTAGTCGCAACCGGCGGCGTCGATCGCGCGGATCTCCTCGCCCAGCCGGGCAAAATCGGCCGAGAGAATGGAGGGAGCGATGCGGATCGGCTGTTGCACGACGATGAGGTAACAGGTTCCGAGTCCTGCGACAACGGCTGAGACCGGCCGCATGTGGAACGCTTGGAACGAACACTCTGTGGCTCTGCGTGCCAACAGTTGGTTGTTGCCGCAGGTCAGGTGCTGCGCTTCACCCGCATGGTGAAGAAACCGTCCATGCCGCCGTCGGACGCCATGTGACAGGGCAGCGTGCGCAGGCAGCCGGTGGCGTCGACCGCGGCGGTGAGCCCGCCGACCTCGTCGGGACTGACAGGAAGCTGGATGACATCGGCGTGCCGTTCCAGGCAGCGGGCGAGCTGGGCCTCGCCCTCCTCGGGCTGCAGTGAACAGACAGCGTAGACCAGCGTGCCGCCCGGCTTCAGACCGGCGAGCGCGTTGTCGATCATACGCGCCTGAAGCTGGCTGAGGCGCGGGGGATCGTCCGGCCCTTTGGTCCAGGCGATATCGGGGTGGTGCCGGATCGTCCCGGTACCACTGCACGGCGCATCGAGAAGCACGGCATCGACGGGCGCATCGGGCCGCCAGGATACGGCATCGGCGACGACCGTTTCGACCGTGAGGCCAAGCCGGCTCATGTTCTCGTCGAGGCGCCCGAGACGGCGTTCAGAGAGATCGACCGCCGTCACGCGGGCGCCGGCCGCGGCGAGCTGGGCGGTCTTGCCGCCGGGTGCAGCACAGAAATCGATGACATGCTGACTCGCGACATCGCCCAGGAGCCGCGCGGGCAGCGACGCCGCGGCGTCCTGCACCCACCAGCCGCCCGAGGCGTAGCCGGGCAGATCATCGACGGGCCCGGACATGGTACGGCGCAGACCACCGGTCGGCAGCAGGCGGGCATCGAGCCGGGCGGCCCAGCCGACGGCATCGCTGGCGACCGAGAGGTCGAGCGCAGCGCGGCGGCCGTGGGATTCGGCAATTGCACGGGCGTTCTCCGGTCCGTAGTCCGTGTCCCAAGACGACCACAGCCACTTGGGCGTGTTGAGAAGCGCGGCATCCTGCTTGGCGATCATCGCCGCACCCTCGCGCCCGAGCCGACGCAGGATGGCGTTGACCAGACCGGCATGGGCGTTGGCGCGCTTGCGTGCCAGGTCGACAGCCGTGGAGACGGCCGCGTGGGGTGCGAAACCGAGAAACAGCAACTGGGCGGTGGCGAGCCGCAGGATCGCACGCGTGACCCGCTCCTTCTTCGGCAGCGGCCGTTTCAGACAGGCACGGACCAGCGCATCAATCTGGCCCAGGCGACGGCAGGTCTCCGCCGTGATCGTCGCCACCAGCGCCCGGTCGCGCGGCTCCAGCATCCTGTGGCGACGGTCGCGATCGAGCACGTCATCGAGCGGCTTGCCGTCCTCCAGACACGCGACCAGCGCGTCCAGCGCAACCATACGGGGATCGTTGCGAGCCAAGCGTCAGCCGTCGCGCAGGTTGAGGAAGCCCTGCAGGGCATGCGGCGCATAGGCGCGGGCCTTGGCCAGGAAGTCCCTGTAACTGGCATCGATACGCTGGCCGATGTCGTCCTCGGTGCCAAGTTCGGCGACGACCTCGGCGGTCTCGCTGCACAACCGGTCAACGACCGCATCGGGGAAGGCACGGACATCGACGCCAAGCTCGGCAAGCTGCGGATAGGCCTCGGCGTTGTGATAGGCGAAGTCGCTCAGCGCCTGCTCGGTCGCCGCGGCAGCCGCGGTCTCGACCATCGCCTTGAAATCGTCGTCGATCGCATCCCAGGCGGCGCACCCGATGGCAACCTCGATCATGGCCGAGGGTTCGTGCCAGCCCGGCATGTAGTAGATCGGCGCCCACTGGTAGAGGCCCATGGCGATGTCGTTCCAGGGTCCGACCCAGTCGGCCGCCTGCTGGCCGGAGGTGCCACTGAAGAACGGGACCAGGCCAAAGCCATCGTAGAGCTCCCGCCAGAGCGCCATGCCTCCGCCATGACTGAGCCAGGCGGCCGACTCGGTCGTGGTCAGGCCGAACGGAATGGCGCTGAAGAAGAAGTTGAACGCGGCATGCCGATCCACCCAGAAACAGGGCGAGCCGTGAAACAGCTCCACCCGACCGTTGAGGACTGCATCGAAAGCCTCGAACGGTCCGGCGATCAGGCGGCGGCGTGAGACGGACATGGCGTGGGCTCCAGCAGGTCAGCGATCGGCATAGTGCCCAAAGGTTGGGCGACCCGTCACGCAGACAATCGCATCAAGTCCAGGGGCCCGACTGCCCCGCCATCGCACACAGGCGTCGGATGCGTTCCGCGGTCTTCGGGTGGGTGCTGAAGAGCCCGTCGATCTTGTGAGCGTGGAGCGGGTTGATGATGAACATGTGCGCGGTGGCCGGGTTGGCTTCGGCGCGTTCGTTATCAATACCGCGGGCGCCGCGATCAATCTTCTCGAGTGCGGAGGCGAGCCACAGCGGGCGGCCGCAGATTTCCGCGCCGATGGCGTCGGCCTCGTACTCGCGAGAGCGGCTGATCGCCATCTGCACCATGGCGGCGGCCATGGGCGCCAGGATCGCCATGGCAAGCACGCCGATGATGCCGAGCGGCGAGTTCCGGCTGCCGCCGAAGAACATGGCGAAGCTCGCCAGCATCGAGAGTGCGCCCGCCATGGTGGCCGTGATCGTCATGATCAGCGTGTCGCGGTTCTTCACATGCGCCAGCTCATGCGCCATCACGCCTGCGACCTCCTCGGAGCTCAGCATGCGCAGGAGGCCCTTGGTCGCCGCGACCGCGGCGTTGTCGGGGTTGCGGCCGGTGGCAAAGGCATTCGGCTGCAGCGTGTCGATAATGTAGACCCGTGGCATCGGCATCCCGGCATTGCGCGCCAGCTGCTCGACAATGCCGTGCAGCTCCGGCGCGGTCTTGCGATCGACCTCGCGCGCGCCGTGCATCCGAAGCACCATCTTGTCGGAGTTCCAGTAGGCGAAGAAGTTCATGCCCGCAGCGGCGACGAGCGCAACGAGAATCCCGCCTTCGCCGCCCATCAGGAAGCCGCCGACCAGCAGGATCGCGGTCAAGGCGGCCATCAGCATGAAGGTCTTGGCGTGGTTCATTGGCAATTCCGACATATTCAATCCAGAATGTGGGGACGCAGGACCGGGACCTTCAAGATCGAGAGCCCGAGACGATGGCTGATTCGAACACGACCGACGATGAACGCCGCAAGGCGGAAGTGGCGCGCCTGCGCGCGGCCGAACGTTCCACCACACCGGAGGCTTACAACGTCAAGAGCAAGCCCCAGGTCACGGTCGACCCGATGTCTGGCGCCGGCGATTCCTACGGCACGCTGTTCGGCTCCTGTTTCGCCGGCTCGACCAGCTGGCGCCAGCACCTAGCGACGGCCATGCAGCTGGGCACCTATGGCTTGGCCCATATCGCGCTGATCCTGAACGTCGCCCAGTGCGAATGGTGGTATGAGCCCGGCATGTACGGCGGTCCGCCGGAGTACGGCAGCAGCCGCTGATCGACGCTTCTCTCCGATCAACCTTCGTGCTGTGATCCCCTGCAACGGGAGACAGCAGCATGAGCACGCAACTCTTCGATCTCACGGGCAAGGTGGCGGTGGTCACGGGCTCAGGGCGCGGCCTGGGCCGTGCCATGGCCACGGGTCTGGCGGCGGCCGGCGCGAAGGTGGTGACCGCAGGCCGCACGGCTTCCGACGCCGAGGCGACAGCGGCCGAGATCCGCGAGGCGGACCATGACGCCCATGCCATTCCGTTCGACGCATGCAGCCGCGCCGAGAACTGCCGGCTGTTCGACGAGACCATCGCGCACTTCGGCCGGCTCGACATCGCCGTGGTGAACCACGGCATCGGACGCGCGAAGCCAGCGGTCGAGGTGACCGACGACGAGTTCGCCGAGATGATCGACATCAACCTGAAGTCCGCCTTCGTCTGCGCCCAGGAGGCCGCCCGACGCATGGTCGCACAGGGCACGGGCGGCGCAATCGTCTTCACGTCGTCGACCGGCAGCCTGGTCGCCTTCGACCAGCTCTCGACCTATGGCGCGGCCAAGGGCGGCGTTGACCAGATGTGCCGCCACTTTGCCCAGGAGCTCGCGCCCCAGGGCATCCGCGTGAACGCCGTGAACCCGGGCTACATGGAACACCACATGCGCGGCGCCACGGGCCGCCACGAGACAGCGGAGATGGCCGAAGAGATCCGCCGGACAACACCCATGGCCCGGCGCGGCCGGCCCGAGGAGATGGCGGGTCCGGTGATCTTTCTTGCGTCTGATGCCGCGAGCTTCGTGACCGGTCACATCCTGCCGGTCGACGGCGGCTACGTGGCGATCTGAAGAGGGCGACTTATGCCTCTGGCTCGCTCCTGGCTGGTGCCGCAATCTCCAAAGGAAACCATGAACATGTCTAACAACCTCTTCGATCTCACAGGACGCACGGCCGTCGTTACCGGAGCTGGCAAGGGGCTGGGTGCCGAAATGGCGAAGGCGCTGGCGCGGGCGGGAGCAAACGTGGTGTTGGCCGCGCGTACAAAGGCCGATATCGACGGTGTCGCCGCGGCGATAGTCGAGGACGGCGGCACGGCCCATGCTGTCGCCTGCGATGCAACGAAGCGCAGCGACGTCGAGGACCTGATCGCTGCAGCCGTCTCACAATTCGGTGCGCTCGACATCATGGTGGTGAACCACGGTCTCGGCCCCGCCAGGGACCTGCTTGACGTCACCGACGAGGACCTCGACAGCGTGATCGGGGTCAACGTCAACAGCGCCTTTCTCTGCGCCCAGCTCGCCGGCAAGCAGATGATCGACCAGGGCCAGGATGAGCAAGGACGGGGCGGCGCGATTGTGATCACGTCATCCTCGGCCAGCCGGGTCGCCTGCTGGGGTTACTCCTACTATGGCGCCTCGAAGGGCGGGATCGACCAGCTCGTGCGCCAGCTCGCGCAGGAATGGGCACCGCACGGCATCCGCGTCAATGCGATCAATCCGGGCTACACCGACAACGAGATGGCCGGCACCGGCGACGTCCACGACACGCCGGAGGTCGCGGCCTTCATCAATCGCTTCATTCCCTTCGGCCGCCGCGGGCGGGCCGAGGAGATGGGCGGACCCGTGGTCTTTCTGGCCAGCGACGCCGCAAGCTACGTTACCGGCCACTGCCTTTTCGTCGACGGCGGTTACGCGGCGGTGTGACCCTCACCCTCTTGCAAGCGGGAGAGGGGATTCGCCGGTATCTCGTTCTGCGACCCCTCGCCCCTCGGGGGAGAGGGCAGCGGAGACTTGGCGGAAAACCCGCCTGGTCGGAGCCGGGTGAGGTGGCCTCTTCCTCATCGGGGTTCCGGAAGCTCTCGATCTTCGCCTGCTGCTCGGCCGAGAGCACGGTATCGGTGGTCAGATGCGGCAGGCTGTGGAGGCCGTCGAACCGGGTGCGTTTGCTTTCAGCGCCGAAGGCGCGCGCGGGCGACACGCGATCGGGCTCGTCGAGGGACCCACAAGGTGAAGCCGATCCAGCTGTCGCCGTCGAACCGAAACCAGAGCGGCGTGCCGCAATCACTGCAGAAGCCAGGCGTCATGATGCTGGAACTCTTGAACAGCTTGGGTTCGCCGTGAGTCCAGGCAAAACCGCAAGCCTTGACCGCGGCATAGGCAGCGATCGGCCCGCCCATCGCCTTCTGGCACATGCGGCAGTGACAGACATGCGGGTTCACGGGCTTGCGGTAGATTTCCTGACGCACGGCGCCGCACTGGAAGCCACCAGTCAAGACGGCGGGACCGACGCGCTTCACGACGATCTCGTCGACCTGTCCGGCAAGCCAGACGATGCCGTGGAACATCGGCAGGCACAGAAGCCCGCCCACCAGCAGTTGCCAGCCTTGTGCTGCTGCCACAAGTCCTCCGGTGCGTTCGCAAAGGCCTCGACAAAGCCGAACAGCCCGAAGACGAAGATCATCCCCCGGATCAGCGCGACCAGCACCAGCGGGATCCAGATCCAACGGCTGAGTTCCATCGTCAGGTCCCTCTTTCGTGCTGTATCGGGGCGCGTTCCCTTGTCGCATCCAGAACCGAGGCACGCTTCTGCGGCTCCAGTCATGCGGCGATGATCCGGTCGATCGCAAGTCAGCCGACCGCCAAGGCAAGCGCATGGGCGATCGCGAGAAAGCTCGGCGGCACAACCGGCGTATGGAAGAAAAGCGCGTCCGGAGGGACAAAGGCAAGATGCTGGGCGATCCCGCACACCGACCAGAGCGAAAGGAGCCGCCAGCAAAATGGCTTCGAGCTCCCGGGGTCGTCCATATCCAGGTCAGGACTGTGCCCAACGATGATGGTATCGGAACAGGGCCGGCACGGTTGCACAGCGCGATGATGCCGGCGACGAAGACGTAGAAGATACCGGACCAGCCATCCGAGCCAGCGGAGGGTCATAGCCTCACCCCTCCCGCGCCAGATAACGCCCCGGCGTTTCGCCGAGCGACCGGCGGAACATGGTGATGAAGGCGCTGGGGCTGTCGTAGCCCAGGTCGAGCGCAACGGTGGTGACGGGATCGCCCGCGGCAAGACGTTCGATAGCGGCCTGGAGGCGGCGGCGCTGGCGCCAGGCGCCGAAAGTCATGCCGGTCTCCTTCTGGAAGAGGCGCGCGAGCGTGCGTTCGCTGGCCCCGGCTTCCTGCGCCCAATCGCCAAGGTCGCGTCGGTCGCCGGGATTGTCGATCAGGGCCTGGGTGACCGACGCCAGCCTTGCATCATCGGGCAGCGGCAGATGGAGCGGCTCGGGTTTCAGGCGGCGAAACTCGTCGGGCACGACCGCGACCAGGCGGGCCTCGGGACCATCGGACGGATAAGCCCGGCCGAGCGCGACGACCTTCAGGATCAGCTCGCGAAGGAAGGGCGAGACCGAAAACACACTGCAGGTCTGCGGCAACCCCTCGGTCACGCTGGGGTCGAGATAGAGCGAACGCATGGCCACCTCGCGCAGTGCCAGCACGGCATGTTCGGTGCCCGCCGGGACCCAGACCGCCTGCTGTGGCGGCACGATCCAGGTACCGCTGCGCGTGCGCACGGTCATGACCCCCCGGATGGCAAACAGGAGCTGGCCACGCAGATGGTTGTGCCAGCCCGTATCGTAGGCCACCTCGTCGCGGGCGAAGCCGAGGACCGGCAGGGCGGGATCAAGCACCTCACCGGGGTCGAAGCCGTCGGGATACAGCAGGGTGGGCTGGCCGGGGCGTTGTCCTTTTTGCGTCATTGGTTGTCAGTCTAACGCAAGACGGGCAGAGGTGAACGGGCTATCCATTCATCACTGGCGTTTCCCGACGCTGCGACCAAACGAGAAGGTCTCCGACATGGCTCGCACATCATCGCTCTTCGCCGACTGGCATGGCGTCCTGAAGGACGGCTGGCGCAGCCCGCAGATTCTGCTGCTGGTCTTTGCCGCATCGATTCCACTGGCCTTCGAGCCCTGGATGGCGCTGATCAACAACTTCGCGGTCGACGAGGTGAACTTCACCGGTCTTGAGCGCGGCATCCTGGAATCCGTGCGCGAGATCCCCGGTTTCCTCGCCTTCACCGTCGTCTACATGCTGCTGATCTGGCGCCAGCAGACCTTCGCCATCCTGGCGCTCACCATCATGGGTCTGGGCGTGGCGCTCACCGGGCTCCTGCCCTCGGTCTGGGGCCTCTATTTCACGACGCTTCTGATGTCGACCGGCTTCCACTACCTCGCGACAATGGAGCAGTCGCTTGCCATGCAGTGGACCGACAAGCAGCAGTTGCCACTGGTGCTGGGCCGTATCGCCGCAGTCGGCTCGATCGGCTCGCTGATCGCCTATGCCCTGGTTTATGTTGCCTTCGAGTTTCTCGAGTCGCCCTATTGGGTGGTCTACCTGATCGCCGGAACAGCGACGATGGGCCTCGGCGTCTTCTGCTGGCTCTTCTTCCCGAAGTTCAACGAGGACAGCTACCAGACCGCCAGGATCATCGTGCGCAAGCGCTACTGGCTCTACTACGCGCTCGAGTTCATGTCGGGCGGCCGGCGCCAGATCTTCGTCGGCTTCGCCGCCTTCCTGATGGTCGCCGAGTTCGGCTACCGGCCCGAGGCCGTGGTCGCGCTGTTCGCCGCAAACCACATCATCGCCGTGTGGCTCGCCCCACGCGTCGGCCGGCTCATCATGCGCTGGGGCGAACGGCCCGCGCTGATCCTGGAGTACATCGGCCTGATCGGCGTCTTTGTCGCCTACGCCTTCGTCGAGGTCGCCTGGATGGCCGCCGCGCTCTACATCATCGACCACCTGTTCTTCGCACTCGCCATCGCGATCAAGAGCTACTTCCGCAAGATCGCCGACCCGTCGGACATTGCCTCGACCGCCGGCGTCTCGTTCACGATCAACCACATCGCCGCGGTCACCATGCCCTGGATGCTGGGTCTGATCTGGGTCGCCGACGAGGATGGCCGCATGGCCGTCTTCCTCGTCGGTGCCGCCATGGCCTGCATGTCGCTGGCGCTCGCCCTGATGGTTCCGCACCGCCCCGAGCCCGGCCAGGAGACCACGGTCTGGCAAAGCGGCGTGGCGCGACAGGCGGCGGAGTAGGCAGGCGGTTGTCGGCCATGGTGCAGAGTTCCCCGCAACAGGCGGCGGCACCATGGGCGCTTCTCTCCGGGACAAGACCGCACTCGTGACCGGTGCGGCAAGCGGCATCGGTCGGGTGATGCCGGTGATGCCGGCGCCTTCACAACCGGCCAGGCCCTGGGACGTCAATGGCGGCTCGGCGATGCCCTGATACGGCCCGGGCCAGCGTGAGCTTGATCACCCGCACTTTCTGTGGCACACTTCAGTTTCGTCTGCGAGGAGTGCAAGCCATGGCTCATCGGTCTTTCATCCGGCCCGCGGTTTTTCTACTCATCGGTCTGCTTATTGGCGTCTCGCCGGCGGTCGCGCAGAATGGTGCTGCAGTATCATCAGTGGCGGAGCTTGAGGAGCAGCTAGAGAATCTGCGCAAACAGATCAATGATGCCAAGAATACTCCTGTTCTCGTCAAGATCCGCGATGACGCCAGCGGTTTCCAGTCGAAACTTAAGAGGGCGGCTGACGATGCAGAAGATCGATTTTTATATCTTCAAAGTGATCGGGAAAAAATCAGTTTTTTGGAAGACGAAATCGACTGGTATATGGATGAAATCGAAGATATTGAAGACGAAATCAGTTTTTTGGAAGACGAAATCGACTGGTATATGGATGAAATCAAAGATATTGAAGACAAAATTATGCAGAATGAAGCACAGATTGCAGATATTGGGGGGGCGTGATGTCACGGAGACAGCGCTTAACGCTCTTCGGTCTGAACGGGCCAAGATTGCAGAACTTGGCGATGCATTCAAGCTTATCTTGAAGCAGATCGAAATTCGGAATGGCGAAATTATCGCCAAAGAGAACTTCCGCTTATGGGTTGCTGGTGGCTTCGGTTTGCTGGTGGCCCTTCTGATCTTTGGCCTTTTGTTGGTCGCCTTATTCAAGAAGGACATGGCGAATGCCATCTTCGGAACCGGTTCGGGACTGCAGTTTGTTGCCCTGTTTCTCATCCTGATTATCGTCGGCATGTTCGGCGTGTCGGAGATACTCGGGGACAAGGAACTCGCGGCTATTCTGGCCGCGATCGCCGGCTATATCCTCGGCCGCTCGCAGACCGGAACCGACACGACTCAGAATGGCGACAGCGGCACGCCACAACCGGCCCCCGGCAATCCGGCCTCCGGCAGTTAGAACATCGTGGACGCGATCTGATCCAGGCCCGCGCTATCCCTTCGCCGTCTCGTAGAGGGCGTTGGCCAAGACGCGGCAACCGGCCGCGAGACCGGCGGGCGTGGCGCGTTCGTCCTCGTTGTGGCCGATGCCGCCGGTGCTGGGCACGACGATCATGCCCGTGGGGCAGCACGGCACCATGGACCTGGCGTCACGATCGGCACCCGACGGCATGGCCATCGCGGGAATGCCGGGTTCGCCCGCGATCCGCTCGACCGAGGCGATAACGCCGGGGTCAAAATCGGCGGGATCGCCCGCATGACGGCGCGAGACCGAAACCTCGCAGGGGCTTGCGTGGGCCGGGCGGAAAACTCGCGTTCCGGATGGCGGAAGCCGATCGTGAAAACCACCTTGCCGGGGATCGTGTCGGGCGACCCCGGATAGGCTTGGAAGCGACCCCACGGTGAAGCGCACCGTGTCCGTGGGATCGGCGAGATCCCGATGTAGCGCGTCGATGATGGCGTGTGCCGAGCGGAAGGCATCGCGCCGCTGGCCAAGCGGCACCGTGCCGGCGTGACCGTCGATGCCAGTCACCCTGACCTCGAAGCTCGAACCGCCCTGGATGCCGGTGACCGCACCCACCATGAGACCCTCGCTTTCGAGCCGGGGGCCCTGTTCGATATGAGCCTCGATGTATCCCGCCATCGCGATCCCGCCGCACCGATGTTCGGCATCCGGTGTCACGGCAACAAGCGTGCGTTCGAGTTCGTCCTTCAGCACCGCACCGTCCGGAGCGGTAGCGTCCCACAGCTCCTCGATTGTGTGTCTGGTGGAGAACACAAGGCTTCCGGTACAGCCGGGTGCATAGCGGCAGCCTTCCTCGTTGGCCCAGACCACCGCCTCGACCGGGCGGCGGTGCCCGAGCCCACCGGCGGGCTGCGTGTCGAGATGTGAGCCCGACCGACAGCACGGCCTCGGCGTCGGGGCCGTCTTTGCGCACGAAGAGATTGCCGGCCTCGTCGGCGATCAGGCGAAAGCCGCGTTCGGCAGCCCAACCGGCCAGCGTGGCGCGCGCCTTGCCGTTATCCTCGGTGAGTGCCTGGCGGTTGACCCCGCCATTGCCAGTCCTGCCGAACTCGGCGATCCTGATTCGCAAAGTCGCTGGTCCGTGCCACGGCTCAGCTCTTCTTCCGGAACGCCACGCTGCGACCGGCCCAGTCGGGAAGCGGAATGGGCGTGACCGTGGCGAGCTTCGCCAGCACCTCGTCCGACATCGGGCCCACGCCCTGTTCCTGATGGTAGTGCAGGGTCATGGCCTCGAAGGTGGCGCAGATGCGGTCATCGACCCTCATGACATGGCCGAAGATGGCGCGCCTGGCGTCGTGGCCCAGACACATGCTCTCGAAACGCAGGGTCTCACCCTTCTGCACCTCATCGAGATACCGCACATGGGACTCCACCGTCATCATGGCGAACCCGGTTTCGTCGAAGTAGGCGGTGCCGACCCCGAGATGGGCCTGAAACTCCCAGGATGCATCGCTGGCAGCGACCACGTAGTAACCCTCGTTCATGTGGCCGTAATGATCGGTCCAGGCTTCGGGCACCTCGACCGAGTAGAGTTCCAAGCCGCTCATCGTGCATCTCCCTGATGTTGCCCGAAACCTACCAGCGCGGTCCCCGGCAACAAGCACATCAGGGGCATTTCCCGACCGACGGAACGAGCCTGGTCTTCGGATCATGTCCGATTCCGTTCTCACTCCCGACCGAGGCCATGGCCAAGGCCGCGCCCATCACCCGGCGCGCGCTGAAAGCCCTGATGAAGCGCTCGAATGTACCAGCGCTGATGCGCCTGCCGCTCTGGCTCGGCCTGCTCGGCTGCACGGGCACACTGATCCGGCTGGCGATGGGCATCTGGTGGATGGTAACGGCGATGTTCGTGCACGGCATGGTCATGGTTCGTCACTTCTCGCTGCAGCATGAGTGTATCCACTTCACCTGCTTCCGCACCCGCAGGGTCAACGAATGGGTGGCGCACTGGTGCGGCCTGGTGATCTGCGATCCGGCGATCTACTTCCGCTGCGAACACTGCGACCACCATACCCAGGTCGTGGGCCGCGATCCCGAGCTGATCCCCCTAGCCGACAGCGTCTGGGGCCACCTCGAACCGGACGACATCACGCCGGTCAAACATGCGGGCCGCCGGCTTGCCGTCTACAACGCCACCGACGCCCGCCGCAGTCATGGCGGCGCCGATCTCTGCGACGGCTATCTCGACGGCCCCCTGATCGAAGGCCCCCTGCACCAAGGCTTCTTCGACATCCACACCGGAGAAGCCAGGGGCCGACCCGCGACAAGACCCATCAAGGTGCTCACGTGCCGCGTTCACGACGGCATGGTGCGGATCAGGTCTGAAGGATGAAGGGCCTGCCTTTTGCGAAAACCATTCCTTGCCTCACACCGGAAAACGAACAACGGATGGCGCATTGTTTCGGCTCGAACGATTCACGCCCGTGGACGCAACACGTGGTGGTGGGCTTCGTCGTAGAGGCGGCTGTCGCGGAAGTCGGCGTTGTCGAGCACGGGGCCGACCAGAATGAGCGCGGTGCGGGTGAAGCCGGCCTCCTTCACCTTTGGCCGGATGTCGGCGAGCGTGCCGGTCAGGAAGGCTTCATCCGGCCAACTCACCCGGTAGGCGACCACGACCGGGCAGTCCTCGCCGTAGAACGGCATGAGTTCGCGCACGACGCGCGCGAGGTTGTTGACCGAAAGATGGATCGCCAGCGTCGCACCCGATGCCGCCAGGGTCGCGAGATCCTCACCCTCGGGCATCGCGGTCGCACGCACGGCGGTGCGCGTGAGGATCACGGTCTGGCTGATGTCGGGCAGTGTGAGCTCGGTCTTGAGCGCCGCGGCCACCGCCGCGAAGGCCGGCACGCCCGGCGTCACGTCATAAGGGATGCCGATGTCGTCGAGCCGCCGCATCTGTTCGGCGATGGCGCCGTAGAGGGACGGATCGCCGGAGTGCACGCGCGCGACGGCGAGGCCGCGGCCGTGCGCGTCTTCGATCATGCCGATGATCTCGTCGAGATGGAGCGGTGCAGTGTCGGTCACCTCGGCCTCGGGATCGGCCTGGGCGATCACGCCCCCGGGCACCAGCGAGCCGGCATAGAGCACCACCGGGCATGCCTTGATCAGGTTCAGCCCGCGCACCGTGATCAGGTCCGGCGCGCCGGGCCCGGCACCAATGAAATGAACGGTCATCTCAATTCTCTCGTTTTTTCGCGTAGCCGCGGGGGGTGTAGATCGCATCGGCACCGCGGTGGCGGATGCGACGGGTGGCGGATGCGCCGACGAGCACGACGCTCATCATGTCGACATCGTCGACCGCGAGCGTGTCGAGGGTAACGTGGCGCAACGATTCACCCTCGCGGCCAAGCAGGCGGCCGATCACGACCGGTGTGTCTCCCGGCCGGTGGTCGAGCAGGACCGTGCGCGCTTCGGCCAGGAGGTCGCGGCGGCAGTGGGAGACGGGATTGTAGAAGGCGATGGCGAAATCGCCGAGCGCGGCGGCACGCACACGCTGCAAAACGACGGCGCGCGGGGTCAGGAGATCTGACAGCGAGATCGCACAGAAGTCATGGCCGATCGGCGCACCGACACGCGCTGCGGCAATCTGCAACGCCGAAACGCCGGGCACCACGTCGATCCCAACACCACGCCAGGACGCCACGTTCTCGAGATCGAGCAACTCGTAGACCAAGCTCGCCATGGCGTAGACACCCGGGTCGCCGGAACAGAGCAGCGCGACGGTGTGGCCGGCACCAGCCAAATCCAGCGCCGCGCGGCACCGTTCGGTCTCTTCGCCCAAGGGGAAGTCATGCCGCGTCTTGCCGCGCATCAGGGGGCCTGCAAGGTCGAGGTAGTAGCCGTAGCCGACGACATCGGTGGCCTGGGCAATCGCGCGGCTCGCGGCCGGCGTGCGCATCTCGGCGGCACCCGGGCCCAGGCCGACGAGCGTCAGGCGGCCAGGCACATGACCGACGGCCCGGGCATCGATGTCGGACGGCGCGCGCGCGACGGCACAGGTCGCCCGGCTTGACTTTGCCTTGGGAACGATCAACGTCGCCTCAGCCCCGGCCGCGGCCAGGGCCGCACCCTCTGAGACACCGTGGCAACCGACCTCGGCGAAGACCACATCCGATGGCGTCTTCAGCCGTGGCGTTTCCTGCTCCAGCCGCGCGCCATCGAAGACGACGAAGGGCACGCCGAGATCGTCGGCCAAAGCCAGCATCGCAACCTCGTCGGCCTTGAGATCGAGGCTCGCGACACACGCGATGGCGCCCTCGGACAGGCCCGCTTGCTCCAGGGTCTCCCGGACGAGCTGTCGCAGCTCCTCGGGATCACAGCCACGCTCACAACCGACGCCCAGTGCAAGGACCGGCGGGTGCAGGACGACATCGCCGGTCGCGTCCGTGCGGTCCGTCACGACCACGGCGCGTGCTCCCGCGTCATCGAGCGGCAGGCCGCTCCCGGTCAGCCAGGCGGCATCGCCGGCGTCACATTGCAGGCGCACGGCTTCGCCCGCCAGTATCGCGGCCATCACGTCCTTGGCCGCCTCGGCACCGACCAGACGCCAGCCCGGTGGCGGATCGTCGAGTGCCACGCCGAAGCGCACATCGCTGGCCGTGGTCAGAGCCGCATGACCACCCAGGATCCCGGCGCAACGCGCAGCCAACGCATTCGCACCATGATGACCGCCGAGCAGAGGCACGACCGACGAACCATCCTCGGCGACGGCGACCACGGCTGCTTCGTTCCACTTGTCATCAAGCAGAGGTGCGACGGCACGGATCAGAATGCCCGCCGCACAGACGCCGACCACGGGCACGCCCGCCGCGAACAGTGCCGCGACGTGCTCCATCGTATCATCGAAAGGGACATCGGCGTCGGCCACCCGCCGCGCCAGACCGTGCACGGACGCATCGGGCAGCACTTCGGCAAGACGCCGGGCGGATGCGAGGCCCGACGGTCCCAGACAGATGATGGCGCCGCCAGTGGGCAGGGTCATCGCCAGGCCTCGCCGCGGCGGTGGATCAGCACCATGGAGAAATAGGGCGCCTTGGCCGCGTCGATCTCGGCAAACGGCAGGACCACCTGATTGGCCATGGTTGCGTGTTCGACGTAATGGGCATCGCCGGTCAGACCGAGGTCGGTCAGGACGCGTCGGATCTTCTCAAGGTGGCGGCCGACCTTGATGATCGCCGCGGCCTCGACGTTCTCCAGGCGTCGCCGCATGGTCTCCTCGTCCAGGATGCCAGGACAGATCAACAGCGTGTCGTCACGTGCGGCGAGCGGTGCGCCGGCTGCCGCCGGGCAGGCCACCAGCGACGAGACACCGGGCACGACCTCAATCCGATACCGTTCGGCCAAGCGCCCGAAGAGATACATGAAGCTGCCGTAGAAAAACGGATCGCCCTCGCAGATCGCGGCGACGTCGCGGCCGGCATCGAGATGTTCGGCGATGCCTTCGGCGGCACGGTCATAAACCGCCTCGACGGGGAAGCGATTGAGGTCGAGCGGCATGCGAATCGCGATCTCGGTCTGATCTCCGGACAGGAATCCCCCCACGATGCCGCGTGCCAGGCTCTCGCCATGCTCGGGCGCGGGATAGGCCACGACCGGCACCGACATGAGCAGCCGATGCGCCTTCAGCGTGATGAGTTCCGGATCGCCCGGCCCCACCCCGAGTCCGAAGAGTGTACCCGCGGCCTGCCCACCGGAGGCCCTGCAAGCCATTGGGTCAACCTGTCCGTTGCTTTCTGGCGAAGGTGCGGTCATGGCTTGGTCACCCGCCACTGGGTCACGGGCATCAGCGGCCGCCAGCCCACCAGTCGCCCGACCGGTCCGGCACACGCCACCGACACACGCACGAGCTCACCGCCATGACGGGCGTAGAGACCCGTCAGCGTCCGCTCGCCGTTCAACGTCACGCTGTTGGCGACAAGGCGACCGCCGGGCTTCAGCGCATCCCAACAGGCCTGGATCAGGCCGGGCATACCGACGCCGCCGCCGACGAACACGGCGTCCGGCGCGGCAAGGCCCTCGAATGCATCGGGCGCTTCGCCGGCAACGATCCGGAGGCCGGGCGTTCCAAGCGCCGAGGCGTTCTCCGCGATCATCGCGCGACGCTCTTCATTGCGTTCGATGGCAATGGCGGTCGTGCGATCGGCCGCACGCATCCATTCGATCGCCACGGAGCCACATCCGGCGCCGACATCCCAGAGACAGCGGCCGGGCAACGACTGCAGGGCGGAGACGGCCATGGCGCGGATATCCTGCTTGGTCAGCTGGCCATCGTGGCGGAAGGCGTCATCGGGCAGGCCCGGTGTGCGCGGCAGCACCACCGCGTCGGGATCGGCGGCAAGATCGATCGCCAGCGTGTTGAGATCATCGACGTCGTCGGTCACGCCTTTGGCGGCGGTTGTCGAGACAATGCGCTCCTTCGGCCCGCCCATGTGACAGAGCACATGGATCTCGCTGGGTCCGAAGCCCGCGTCGTTCAACCGCTGGGCCACGACAGCCGGCGTCATGCGATCCTCCGACAGGATCAGCAGTCTCTGGCCCGGGACCAGATAGGCATTGATCAACTCCAACGGCCTGCCGTGAAGCGTGAGCTGCACGGTCTCCGCCAGCGGCCAGCCGAGACGGGCACAGGCCAGGGTGAAGGCCGAGATACCCGGCAGAATGACCACGGCCTTGCGTCCGAAGCGCCGCATGAGGGTTACGCCGATGCCATAGGCCATGGGGTCGCCGGTCGCCAGCACACAGACCTTCCTGCCTTCGAAACCTTCGAGCCGCTCGACCGTTTTTTTCAGCGGACTCTCCCAGGCGTGTGTCTCGGCCTTGGTCTCGCCCAAGAGTTCGAAATGACGGTCGCCGCCGACGATGATCTCGGCATCGTCGACCAGCAAACGCGCCGCTGGCGCGAGACCATCGAGTCCGTCCTCACCGAGACCCACGATCGACAACCAGGGGTTCATGCGATCCCTCCCATGAGCGCGTTCACGCCGGCGGCGGCAAGCGCACTACCGCCCCGCCGACCATGAACGGTGATGTAGTCGAGGCCGCTTTCGGCGAGCGCCTGTTTCGATTCGGCCGCACCGACAAAGCCGACCGGCATGCCGATGACCAGAGCAGGGCGCGGACCGCCCTCGCCCGCCAGTTCGAGGATACGAAAAAGTGCCGTGGGTGCGTTGCCCACAACGACCACCGCCCCGTCGATCTCGCTCGCCATCAGGTCCATGGCCGCCCACGAGCGCGTCGTGTGGAGTTTGTCGGCGCGGCGCGCCGTTGCCTTGCCGGCGACCTTGCAGAGGATGCGGTTGCCGGCGGGAAGCCGTCTGGCAATCACGCCCTTGGCGACCATCTCGACGTCGCACAGGATCGGTGCACCGGACTCCAGGGCCCTGCGGCCGCGCGCGAGCGCACCGTCGCTGGCATCAAGATCGGAAACGATGTCGGTCATGCCGCAGGTATGGATGAGGCGCACCGCGAGCGGGTGGAGCGAACGCGGCAGACCGGAAAGATCGGCCTCGCCTTCAATGATGCGGCGCGACTCCACATAGATCGCCGCACCGTCATTGAGATAGGCGTAGCCCACTCCGGAGAAGGCTGCATCGACATCGACCGCAATGGCCCCGGAACGGATACGTTCCTCACCGACCCCGAGGATCCAAGCCTCCTCCTCTTCGACCGCAGCGCGCTCGGCCGAGCCCAGCGCTGCTGAGCCGGCGAACAACGGTGCCAGACCGTCATTGTCGTCGAGATCGGCCATGTAGGCGGCGATCGCCTGGACCTGCAGCGCATCCTTCACCTGACCGGCAACCGACTGCGGCGCCACCAGCGACGGGTAGATCTCCGCCAGAACGACGGGATGGCGACGGGTGTCGGCAGTCTTGAGCGGACTGAGTCCGGTTTCGAAGGGCCAGACCCGGGCATGGTCCTTCAGCCGAATGTCCGAACGCAGGGCATGAACCACCGGCAGACCCGTCAATACCTGGCCGCCGACCGATCCGACGCCCGAGAGCTTCCAGACCGGCTGCGGGCCCGTGATGCGGTGTTCGCACAGCCGCTTCTCATCAAGGCCGAAGTCGTAGGTCGGCTTGGTCGGTTCGAGATCACGGTAGTCGCGGCCGGGCGGATGGCCCCAGAACGGTCCGGCACCGTGGCCGATGATGCGGTTGAGCCGGTCGGCAGCATCGAAGCGGTTGTTGCGGTTGTCGGGGCTGTCGTGGACGTGGCGCGTCAGCGTCAGCCACATGGCGTGCCACGGCACACCTTCGAGGCCCAGGGCTTCGGCCGTACCGCGCACATACCCGAACGGAAAGTCGAAGCCGACCAGCACACGCCGCCCGCGGTCCAGCAGCCCGACAAGCAGATCGCCCAGGCGGTCGCGCGCCTGCCAGCGGGTTTCCGGATTCTCCAGCGCATGCAGCCGCAGTCCCGCCCCGGTCCGCTCGGCGAGTGCGAACCAGATCGAGTCCTTTCCCGTCTTCGGACGTGCTTCCGCGCTCCAGTCGACCATCAGATAGGCATCGAACAGCGGCATGGATCGTCAGACCAGCAAACAACCTGTCATGCCCTGGCTAGACCGGGCGATGACAAAAGGGGGGTGACCGCCATCACGCCTTCAGCGTCTTTGGCCCCAGCGGATGATCGGCATGGGGATAGGGGTGGTGATGGCCGTGACCATGGTCGTGCGCCTTGCCGGTGCCGATGCCCTCGACGTGATGGTGATGGCTCTCCTGCTGCAGGCCGACCTCGTCCTCGAAACCGAGGACCTGCTCGCGATACTTGCAGGTCTGGCAGTTCATGTTGCCCGTGCCTTCGAGAATCTCGTGCACTCGCGCGACGAAGGTGTCGACGACCTGCGGGTGGTCGTTGAGATGACCCGCCTTCACGAACTGGATGTCGGGGTACTGGGCGGCGACCGTATCGGTCGCGTCGTAGATGCGCTGCACGAGGATTCCTGTGAAGAGAAAGTAGGGGAACACCAGGATGCGCTTGAAGCCAAGCTTCACGACATGCTCGAGCGCTGGCTGGACGAGGGGGAACGTGACCCCCGAATATGCCGTTTCGCCCCAACCGAACCCGAGGCCTTCCCACAGCATGCGCGAGACCTTCGAGACATTGGAGTTGGCGTCGGGGTCCGAGGCACCGCGGCCGACTGTCATGAGCAACGTGTCGTGCGACGCGACGACGCCGTGCTCCGCATCGGCCGCCGCCATGGCTTCCATGACCCGATCGCCGGCGGCGCGAACCATACGCGTGTCGATCCCGAGATCACGGCCAAAACGGATCGTCACGTCGTTCTGCGCCGCATAGGCGTTGAGCACGCTGGGCACATCGTTCTTCACGTGACCCGCGGCAAACAGCATGCCGGGCACAGCGAGGATCTCCTCGGCCCCGCCCTCACGCAGCTTGTCGAGACCGGTGCGGATGATCGGTGTGGCGAACTCCAGGAAGCCGTGTTCAAGCGGCCAGTCGAACCGCTCCTTCAGCTTCTCGGCGATCGCCCCGAACTCGGTGACCGCGCCTTCGTCCCGGCTGCCGTGGCCGCACAGCATGACCGCTCTCTTGCTCATGTCCTCAAACCTTCTTGTTGTGGTGTTGTCCAATTGACGCCTGCCGCGTCCCACGTCACGTAAGCGCCATGTTGTTCGATCTCGCGACGCCGGTCGGGCTGGCCGCGGCGCTCCTTCTTGACGGATTCATCGGCGATCCGCGCTGGCTCTGGTCGCGCGTTCCGCATCCCGTGGTGCTGCTCGGTGCCGCGATCGGCTGGGCCGACCGCAAGCTCAACCGGCGCGACGAGACGAGCCGCCGCATGCGCGGCGTTCTGGTGCTTGTCGGCGCCATCGTAGCCAGCGGAGGGCTGGGCTACGCCATCGCGATGCTGACCGAGGCGACGACCTGGGGCTGGCTTCCGGAGGCCCTGATCGCGTTCTCGCTGATTGCCCAGCGCGACCTCCACGACCATGTCGGACAGGTCGCCCGAGCATTGCGTCGCGACGGTCTCGAGGGCGGTCGGCGAGCTGTCTCCCAGATCGTCGGCCGCGACCCCGACGCGCTCGACGGGCCGGGTGTCTGCCGCGCGGCGATCGAGAGCTGCGCCGAGAACTTCTCCGACGGCGTCATCGCGCCCGTCTTCTGGTACCTGCTGCTCGGCCTGCCCGGGCTTACGATCTACAAGGCGGTAAACACGCTCGACAGCATGATCGGCCACAAGACCGATCACTACCGCGCTTTCGGCTGGGCCTCGGCACGCTTCGACGATCTTCTGAACCTCGTCCCCGCACGCCTGTCGGGCCTCATTGTCGTGGTCGCGGCTGCCATCATGCAGGGTGCCGATCCCCGTGATGCCCTGCGCGCCATGCTGCGTGATGCCCGCCATCACAAGTCGCCCAACGCCGGCTGGCCGGAAGCCGCCTTCGCTGGAGCGCTCGGCATCGCCATCGCCGGACCGCGCCGCTACCACGGCGAGGTCGTGCGCGACGCGTGGATGGGCAACGGTCGCGCCCAGTGCACGCCGCAGGACATCGACGCCACGCTGCGTCTCTACGTCAACGCCTGCGTACTCTGGGGCATCGCCAGCATCTGCCTGCTGGCCTGGACCCTCTAGACGAACCTCAGCGACCACGGGCGATCTCCAGCCAGTGGTCGAGATTCATGGTGGCCTCAATGGTGTCGGCAACCTCGTCGAGGGCATGCTCGACCTGAGCTTCGAATGCGATACCGCTTTCGGCGCGCGCCTTGAGGCGGGCGAGGAAAGCGTGGCGAAAACCATCGGCGGCAAAGAGGCCGTGGAGATAACAACCCATGACGCGACCGTCGGTCGAGACCGCGCCGTCAGGCCCACTCGCCAGCTCGACCATCGGACGCGCACGGGCCGGCCCTTCGGTGACGCCGATGTGCATCTCGTAGCCGCTGATCTCTTCGCCGGTCGCGAGCTCGTGGCCCTGCATGGCAACCAGGGTCTTGTCGCCGGCGAGCACGGTGTCGATATCGAGCAGGCCGAGGCCCGGCTCGTTACCTGCCGGCCCTTCGATGCCGTCGGGGTCGCTCACGGTACGACCGAGCATCTGGTAGCCGCCACACAGGCCGACAACCCAACCGCCGCGCCGGACATGGGCGGCAAGGTCGATGTCCCAGCCGTTTGCCTTCATCGCGGCAAGGTCACCCTTGGTGCTCTTCGATCCCGGCAGGACGATGAGATCGGCGTCGCCCGGCAGGGCGTCGCCGGGGTTCACCAGTGTCACCGCAACGTCGGGTTCGGCAGCCAGCGGATCAAGATCGTCGAAGTTGGAAATCCGATCGAAACGCGGCACCGCGACCTTGATGGCGCCATCGGCGACACCGCCGAACACCGCCTTGCTGTCGAGCGCCACTGCATCTTCGGCCGGGAGGCACCGCGCCGCCGGCATGTGCGGGACGACGCCGAGGCAGTCGAGCCCGGTGCGGTCGCGGATGATGTCGATGGCACCGTCAAACAGCGAAACGTCGCCCCGGAACTTGTTGATGCAATATCCCTTAACCCGTGCCCGCTCGTCGGAATCCAGCAGGGCCATGGTGCCGACGACCGCGGCGATCACGCCGCCCCGGTCGATATCGCCCGCCAGCACCACCGGCACCTCGGCCGCCTCGGCAAAGCCCATGTTGGCGATGTCGCCGGCACGAAGATTGATCTCGGCAGGGGATCCCGCGCCCTCGACAAGGACCAGGTCGGCCTCGGCGCTGACGCGCCCGAAACTTTCCAGCACCTTCGCGATGAGTTGCGGCTTGAGCTCGTGGTAGGCGCGCGCCTGTGAGGATCCGAACACCTTGCCCTGCACGACCACCTGCGCGCCCTTCTCTGACTGCGGCTTCAGCAGCACCGGGTTCATGTGAACGCTGGGTGCCGCGCCGCAGGCGCGCGCCTGCAACATCTGGGCGCGGCCGATCTCGCCGCCATCGGCGGTCACACCGGCATTGTTCGACATGTTCTGCGGCTTGAACGGCCGCACGGCGAGACCCCGCCGGGTTAAGGCACGCGCCAAGCCCGCGACAAGCAGCGACTTGCCGACGTCCGAGCCGGTGCCCTGCACCATGACGGCAGGGGTCGCCATGTCAGTCCGATCCCTTCAGGGTGTTGCGCAGGATGTCCGCATCCGCGCTCCAGACCTCGCCACCCTGGATGATCTCGCGCGTCGTCACGGGCTCGCCGTAGTAGGCCATGTTGGCATCCTCGTCGGGGATCAGAAGGGTTCCTTCGATTGAAATGCCGATGAAGAGCCCGTCGCCCGTTCCGTACGCGTGGATGTCGTCATCGAGATCCGTCGACGTGGTCGCCGTCTCGACATCGGCACCCGCAGGGCCAGCCTGCAGGCCGACGCTGGCCGAACCGACATCCGGGAAGGCCGGGTAGCTCCGTTCGCCGGTGTTGACGTCGCACGCCAGGATTACGGCGCGGCAGACCTCGCCACCAATGATGAAGCCCGCCTTGACGAGCTGCGGGATCACCACAACGCCGTGTGTCCGATCGAGCAGGCTGCGCAGATTCTCGACGTCGGGATCCGAAACCAGCTCGAACGCGGTATAGGCGGCATCGTCCACCACCATCTGCTCCTTGTCGGCGTGCGCCTGCATTGGCGCCAGAAGCAGAACGGACAAGGCCAAAACCGACGCAACGAAACGGTTGGTCATGGCTGTTTCTCCGTCTCAGAACTCCACCCCGGGCTGACTCTTCACGCCGTCCCGGAAGGGATGCTTGATGAGTGTCATCTCGGTCACCAGGTCAGCGAGCTCGATGAGCTGCTCCTTGGCGTTCCGTCCGGTCGCGACGACATGCAAATCGGGCCGTTTCTGGGCCAGCGTGTCGAGCACATCGTCGAGGTCGATGTAGTCGTAGCGCAACGCGATGTTGAGCTCGTCCAGGATCACCATGCGGATCTCCGGGTCGGCCATCAGTTCCTTGGACTGTTCCCAGGCGGCATTGGCGGCGGCGATGTCGCGTTTGCGATCCTGCGTCTCCCAGGTGAAGCCCTCGCCCATGATGCGGAAGGTGACCTGGTCCGGATACTGGCTGAAGAGCATGTGCTCACCCGTCTCGCCACGGCCCTTGATGAACTGGACGATGCCGATCTTGTAGCCGTGTCCCAGGCAGCGCAGCGCCATGCCCCAGGCGGCCGACGACTTGCCCTTGCCCTTGCCGGTGTGAACGATGATGAGACCGCGTTCCTCGATCTTGCCTGCCATCAGCTTGTCGCGTGCGGCCTTGCGCTTCTTCATCTTCTCGCGGTGGCGTTCATTGATGTCTTCGGTGATCTCGCCTTCGCTCATGCCACTTTCTCCTTCTCGCTGCGGCCTGCAATCAGGCCTTCAAGAATTGCTGCCGTGCTGTTGCGACGCGGCGTCCACAGACCGCGCGTCTGCGCTTCGCTCAGACGGGCAGCGATGTCGCGCAGAGCATCGGGATTGACCTCTTCGAGGAAGTCTCGGACCTCGTCGTCGTCCAGATAGGCGTCGAACACCGCATCGAAATGATGGTCCGGCACACAACGCGCCGAGGACGCAAAGCCGAACAGGTAGTCGACCGTGGCCGCCATCTCGAAGGCGCCCTTGTAGCCGTGGCGCATAACGCCGGCGATCCACTTGGGATTGACGACACGCGCGCGCACGACACGCGCAATCTCTTCGGTCAGTGTCCGGATACGCGGGTTCTCGGGGCACGAATGATCATTGTGATAGATCGCCGGCTGCAGGCCCGAGGCCTTGCGCACCGCGGCCGCCAGCCCACCCTCGAACTGGTAGTAGTCGTCGGAATCCAGAAGATCGTGCTCACGGTTGTCCTGATTGTGGACGATCGCCTCTACCTTGCCGAGGCGCTCCTCGAACAGTGCGTGTGCGGCGGCGCCCTCCTTGCCGGCACCATAGGCGTAGCCGGACCAGGCGACATAGGCGCGCGCCAGATCGTCGGCGTGATTCCAGCCGCCCTCGTCGATCAGGGCCTGCAGGCCTGCGCCATAGGCGCCCGGCTTGGAGCCAAACACGCGTGTTGCGGCCAGGCGTCGCGCCGTCTGGTCGTCGCCCGCTTCGAGCTGGGCGCATGCTGCCAACGGGTTTGTTGCACCATCCTCGTCGAGCATAGCCACGGCACGAGCGGCACTGTCGACGAGATCGATCAGCGACGGGAAGGCATCGCGGAAGAATCCCGACACCCGCAGCGTGACATCGACACGGGGACGTCCGAGCACACCCGACGGCATGATCTCGAAGCCGGTGACACGGCCGCTGCGCGGCTCCCATGTCGGCTGCACGCCCATCAGCGCCAGCGCCTGCGCGATGTCGTCACCGCCGGTGCGCATGTTGGCCGTGCCCCAGGCCGAGAGCGCCACGGCGCGCGGCCAGTCGCCGTGTTCCTGGGCGTGGCGCTCGATCAGGCGTGTGGCGGAGGCCCAGCCCAATCGCCAGGCCGCCGGCGTCGGCACCGCTCGGGTGTCGACCGAATAGAAGTTGCGCCCGGTCGGCAGAACGTCGGGACGGCCGCGCGAGGGCGCACCGGATGGACCCGGCACCACGAACCGTCCGCCGAGCCCGGCGAGCAGGCCGTCGAGCTCACGTGTCCCACAGGCCTCTACCACCGGGCGAAGATGACCCTCGATCTCAGCCAACACCGCGGCGGTCGCTGTCCATGCAGGCGCGCAGATTGTCGTGCCGTCGATCAGCGCACTCGCGAGCAGCTCCAGTCGTTCCACCGTATCGCCCATGGTGCGCCAGGGGTCATCGGTCAGGGTTACAAGAGCATCGGGCCGCGACCCGGTCCAAGTCGACGCCATGTCGGGGGCGAGCGGATCGAAGCCGAGCCCGAGATCACCGGCCAGCGCTCGGGTTAGCGAGGCATGGCCGCCGCTGCCGTTGCCACGCGGCACCCGGGTCAGCGCCACCAGCAACGATGTCTGCAAGCCCCCGTCGGGTGCGGTACCGAAGACATGGAGGCCGTCGCGAATCTGCATCTCCTTGAGTTCGCAGAGGTAGCCGTCGAGCTTGGTCAGCTTCTCGGCCTCATCGTCGCCGGCGCCGATGCCGCAGTCCTGATCGAGGCCGGTGGAGGCGCAGAGCTCCAGGATGTCGCGCACCAAGATCGGCAGGCGGCGCGGGTCGGTCTGGCCAGCCTCGAAGTACTCGTCGATCAGAGCTTCCAGGTCGCGCAGGTGGCCGTAGGTCTCCGCCCGCGCCAGGGGCGGTGTGAGGTGGTCAACAATGACGGCGGCCGTGCGCCGCTTGGCCTGGGTGCCTTCGCCGGGATCGTTGACGATAAAAGGATAGAGATGCGGCACCGGCGCAAGCACCGTTTCGGGGAAACAGCCATCCGAAAGGGCCAGCGCCTTGCCCGGCAACCATTCGAGATTGCCGTGCTTGCCGAGATGGATGACGGCGTGGGCGCCGAATGAAGCCGTGAGCCACATGTAGAAGGCGAGATAGCCATGCGGCGGCACGAGATCGGGATCGTGATAGGTCGCTTTGGGATCAATGTTGTAGCCGCGCGCCGGCTGCATCCCGACGACGACGTTACCCCAGCGGTGGATGCTGAGCTGGAACGCACCCTCGGCGACATGCGGATCGTTCTCCGGCGCGCCCCACCGATCGGTCATCGCGGCACGCACCGCCTCGGGCAGCGCGTCGAACTGGGCGCGATAGTCATCAAGCGGGAGCGTCACACCCGACCGTTTCCAGGCGCGGGTAACGAGATCGTTGGTCGGTCCTGCCAGCAGCGTCTCGATCAGCGCCGTGCCGTCACTGGGCGCCCCGTCGACGATGTAGCCAGCCTTACCCAACGCCCCGAGCACACGGGCGGCAGATGCCGGCGTGTCGAGCCCGACGCCGTTGCCGATGCGGGCGTCCTTGTTGGGATAGTTCGCCAGCACGATCACCACCTGCCGCTCGTTCTCCGGCGTCCGGCGCAACCGCGCCCAGGCGGCAGCCAACGTCGCCGTCCAGGCCACACGGTCGGGCACCGCCTCGTGGCGCACCACGTTGGTCTGGGTCACCGCGTCCCAGCGCCGTGCCGACTTGAACGAGATCGCGCGGGTCATGATACGCCCATCGACCTCGGGCAGCGCCACGTTCATGGCGATGTCGCGCGGCGCGAGGCCGCGCGTGCCCTCGTCCCAGCTTTCCCGCGTTCCGCCCGACAGAACGGCCTGCAGGATCGGGCAGTCGGCAGCGTCAAAAGGTGTCGGCCCGCGCTCCGCATCGGGGCTTGCCAGCGCGAAGCCGGTGCAGTTCACGATGACCGACGGCGGGTGGGCGGAAAGCGCCTCTTCGACAAAGGCGGCGGCAGCCGGGTCCTTCAGGCTCTGACTGTAGAGCGGCAGGGCGTTGAGGCCCTGATCGGCGAGCGCCGATACCAGCGCGTCGACCGGTGCCGTGTCCCCGGCCTGAACCAGCGCGCGATAGAACACGATCGCCGCCACGGGGCGATTCGGCAGCCAGTCCTCGGCGATACGTTCAAGAGGCACGTCACCGATGCCGGGCCGGTAGCAGCCTGCCCGCGGCAGCAACTCCGGCGCCTCCGCGATGACATCGCGTCCCGCTAGCCCGGCGACATGGCTGAGGAAGGCATCGGCGTTCGCCGCGCCACCGTGCACCAGATAGGCCCAGAGACGGTCGTAGTCCACATCGTCCACGGTCGAAAGCCGCCTGAGCTCCTGGTCTTCCTTGTCGTCGCCGGGGAGCAACGCGAGCGCGATCCGGTTCTCGCGGGCAATAGCGGCGATCTCGTCGGTGCCGTAGCGCCAATAGGCAGCACCGCCCAGCAGCCTTGCAACCACAACCGTCGCCTCTTTCACGACCGCGTCGACATAGGTGTCGACCGAGAGGTTGTGGCCGAGCTGCATCGTGTTCGCGAGGCGCAGGCTCGGCGCATCCTCGCCGCGCCGGCCGGCCGCGTCGGACAGCAGTGCAAGCTCCGTGTCGGCTGCCGACAGCACGACGATCTCGCCCGGGTCCTGGCCCAGGTCGATCGCTTCGGTGCCGTCGGAAACCTCTCCGGGCTGCGCCGCCAGAAGGTGCATCAGATCACCCGGCCACTCAGCTCTTCTGCAATGGCAGCCGCGTCGAGACCCTTGAGGCCGATCACGACGAGTTCGCTGCGGCGGGTCTCGCCCTCGTTCCAGGGACGGTCAAAGTAGCGCTCGAAGCGGCCGCCGACACCCTGGACGACGTGGCGCATCGGTTTGTCGGGCACCTCGAGAAAGCCCTTCACGCGCAGGATTTCGTGACGCGCGACTGTCTCCTTCAGTTTCGCCTCCAGCGCCTCGGGCGCCGCGATGGCCTCGAAGCCGATGGTGAAGGTGTCGAAGTCGTCGTGGTCATGATCGCCGTCGACACCGTCGTGGTGCGAGGGGCAGCTGTCGAGATCATCCTTGGCCGCGGCGCCGATACCCAGCAGGGCCAGAGGATCGATGCTGCTGCCCGATGCCGTGACGACCTTGGTCGCGGCACGCCGGTTGGCATCGACGATCTCGCGCGCCTGGGCCGCCGTGCTTTCGTCCATCAGGTCGGCCTTGTTGAGCACGATCACGTCGGCCGACAGAAGCTGCTCCTCGAAGACCTCCTGCAGCGGGTTCTCATGATTGATGTTCGGGTCCTTCTCGCGCTGGGCGGCGACCGCGTCGGGATCGTCGGCAAAGCGCCCGTCGGCCACGGCACGGCCGTCGATCACGGCAACGACGCCGTCCATGGTGACGCGTGTCTTCACCTCCGGCCAGGTGAAGGCCTTGATCAGCGGCTTGGGCAGCGCGAGCCCCGAGGTCTCGATGATGATGTGCTCGGGCGGATCGTCTCGGTCGATCAGGGCCTGAATCGTCGGTAGGAAGTCGTCTGCTACGGTACAGCAGACGCAGCCGTTGGCGAGCTCCACGATGTCCTCGTCCTTGCAGCCTTCGTAGCCGCAGCCACGGATCAGCTCGCGGTCAACGCCGAGAGCGCCGAACTCGTTGATCACGAAGGCGAAGCGGCGGCCGCCCGCATTCTGAATCAGGTGCCGGATCAGCGTGGTCTTGCCCGCACCGAGAAAGCCGGTGATGACGGTGGCGGGAATCTTCGAAGCAAGGGTCATCGGGTGTCCTTCAGGGTTTGCGGCAAGCTGGCGGTGACGAAGACGACGCGGCCGGCCACCACGGCGATCTTTTGATGAAGCAGCCCCGCGGCGTCGCGAAAGCGACGGGCCAGCGCGTTTTCGGGCACGACTCCCTGGCCAACCTCGTTGGAGACCAGCACGATGGGACCGTCGAGTGCGAGAAGAGTGTCGGCGAGCGCGTCGCCTTCGGCCGCGACATCGCGCTCGGCGGCCATCAGGTTGGCGAGCCAGAGGGTGAGGCAGTCGACGAGCACGGCACGATCGGCGCGCACCTCGGCGCGCAGGGTCTTGGCCAGCGCAAGCGGTTCCTCAATCGTCGTCCAATCGGGACCGCGCCGCTCGCGGTGAAGGCGGATTCGCTCGCTCATCTCGCCGTCGCCGGATTCCGATGTCGCGAGATAGATCTTCCGCAGTCCCGTTTCGTCGATCGCCGACTCGGCCAAGGCACTCTTGCCGGAGCGGGCACCGCCGAGCACCAGGCACACATGCGGGTTCCCACCCTGGGCGGGATCGGCGCGCCTCGCGGGCGCATCGGGGACAACGGCAACGGACATCCGACCTCCCTCCGAGGCACGCTGGGTCCAAGGGCGGAACGGGGAGGTCTCCTGGCTCCGGATTGCAGACCACCGAGGCCCCTTCCCGGGCGGCGTCTTCATGCGCCGTCCAGTGGGATCGTGCCTCGCGTCTCACCGTTACAGTTGCGGGGGCAGCGCCGGCTTGGGAGCGAACTCCGCACCGGCTTCCCTCGTCACGTTCCAAGGGACTTCGTTTATCAGAGTTGCCGACCGAGTACCAAGGAGATTAGGCGACGTGGTGGTTTCCGCAGATGAGAACAAAAAACGAATTGCTTCTACGCGTATGCCCTGCGATCCTTCTGTTTGGTGCAAGGATTGGCGGATTAGAGCGGATTAGAAATGCACTCCGAAAACTCAGTTCATGCTGCTAGCGAAGATCTCCTCCGATTTGTTGGAGAACAGAAATTCTCGACAATCTTGGCCGATCCTCCTTGGCGGTTCGTGAATCGAACCGGAAAGATGGCACCAGAGCATCGACGCCTGTCGCGCTATGAAACCTTATCAACAGAGGAGATTGCGACACTGCCTATCAGTAAAATATCACAACCGACTGCACATCTCTATCTTTGGGTCCCGAACGCCTTACTTCCTGAAGGTTTGATAGTGTTGGATGCGTGGGGATTCAATTACAAGTCGAATCTGATTTGGCATAAAATCAGGAAAGATGGCGGTTCAGATGGACGTGGCGTTGGCTTTTACTTTAGAAACGTCACAGAGATGCTGCTTTTCGGGGTAAGAGGAAAGAATGCGCGCACACTTCCTCCCGGTCGTCGCCAAGTGAACATGGTCCAAGCGCGAAAACGCGAGCACTCACGCAAGCCTGACGAGCAGTACGCGATTATCGAGGAATGCAGTTGGGGCCCCTTTTTAGAGCTGTTTGGAAGGGGAGAGAGAGATGGTTGGTCCACTTGGGGCAACCAGGCTGATTCAAACTATCAGCCCTCTTGGCCAACTTACAGTTACAACTCGACAAGAATTCTGGAAGTCGAGGACCCAGTTTAGATATCTTCTACATAGAGAGCGTCTGTAATAGCGAAGGTGAAAACCGGGCATCCACCACCTCCCCCTCCATCGAGTCTTGGCCATAATTTCGTATGGTGCGTAGTAGATGCCCCGTACGAGCTACCCTTGCCGAGTGAGTTAAATATATCTTGATAGTCGTACCGAACTGCTTCTCTTCCCATTCTAGCTAGATCGTAGAATGTGCTATCAATCCGCTTTGCAATTGGAGATTTTCATCCATCTGGTGCGATGATTTCAGACTTGAGCAACTTGAACTCTCTTAGAACCGTGAGAATCTGTTCCCACTCTTCCGGACAAGCGGCTGCGAGGACACCGGTCGCGTTTCGCCATTCTTTGATTAGGTATAAATCGGCGATATCTTCTGGGATCAGGTGAGTGGTGCTCATTTCGAGAACATCCCAGCATATGAGTGGCATTAGCGAGAAGATCGCAGGAGACACAACCTTTAGTCAAGGTGGGGCTGTCGGTTCATGTAGACGACGCGCCAGTTTTCGGCATGGCCGTCGTCGCCCGTGAAGTGGTCGATACGGGTGACCGAGATGTTGTCGGTCGCGAATCGGAGGCCGGTCTCTGGGTCGAGATTGAGCGCCAGGGCCAGGGCCGCGCGGATGGTTCCGCCATGGGCCACGGCGATGATGTCACGTCCGGCCCATTCCTCGGTCAGCCGGTGGATCACGCGGGTCACCCGCACGCAGAGATCGGCGAAGCTCTCGCCATTGGGCGCAGGATAGGTCGCGGGCGCGATCCAGAAGCGCCGGGCGGTCGGCAGCGCATAGACCTCGTCATAGGTCAGCCCATGCCAGTCGCCGAAGTCCTGCTCACCCAGGCCCGGCTCCTCGGTCGGCGCGATCACACGCCCGCCGGCCGCCGCGATCGCGGCGGCGGTCTGCTTGGTACGCTTGAGATGGCTTGTCACCCAATGGGCTTCAGTCGGCAGGATCGCATTTAGCGCTTGGTAGGCTGGCGGATTGTCGGTGTCGCAGTTCGGGTCGGTCGAACCATAGACACGACCATTGGTCTCGGTCACCGGCGCATGACGCACCCACCACCATCTCGTCTGGGTCATAATCTGATCCGATCGCGGCGGGGACGCGGTCGTGTCCCGTCGGCCCCAATAGTGTCTCCCACAGAATGTGTCGCTTGCGTCACGCTGATCACGACGCGGCGACGGCGGCGGCCAGAACGCCGACCTCGGCAGTCTGCTGGACCGCGCCCAGCACATCACCGGTCTTGCCCTCGAAGGTGCGCTGGCAAAGCCCGGCCATGATGAAGGCCGCGCCACAGCCCAGGATGAGCGCAGAGATCCAGCCGAACGGCAGCAACATCACCACAGTGATGGCGGCGGCCACCAGCAGCGCAGCCATGGTTTCCTGGAAATCGGGCATGCCCGCGCGGGCGCCGAGCCCGTCGGCGCGCGCAGGCACCATCATGCGCATGGCAACAACGACGCAGCCGCGCGAGAGTGCACCCGCGGCGACCAGCGCCATGACCACAGTCGCCGGATCCGCAAGAGTCGTCAGCGCGCCGATGCGTGCAGCCAAGAACAGAACGAGGGCGATCACACCGAACGCGCCGATCCGGCTGTCGCGCAGCACCTCAAGCTTGCGCTCGCGCGGTCCGTGCACGCCGAAACCGTCGGCGACATCGGCGAGACCGTCTTCGTGGAGCGCCCCGGTCAGCGCAATCATGACCAGCACGGCGGCCACAGCGGCCAGCCAAGGCCCCAGGCCGATCCACACCGCGACGAGAAATCCAAATCCGCCGGCAAATCCGACGCCGGCCCCGACCAGCGGAAACACCATGACCGCCCGCGCCAGAGGCATGTCCTCGGGCATCCGCACCGGCAAGCGGGTCAGAAACCCGACCGCCGCGCAAACCCTGTCGGACCAGTCGTGGCTGATATCGTCGGGCACCATGGCGCACTTATCGGTCCGCAGTCCGGGACGGTCAAGAGATCACAGTCTGCACCGACGAAGTGTCTTGAATGAACATCACCGTGACGCACCCGGTCGATGCAATGACGGGCAATCCGCATTAGCCTTCCGGCTCCTCCTTGCGGATGCTCCATTCATGACGATCACCAGCTTCGACGACATCCGAGACCGCGTGCGCGCCATGCCGGGCGCCGACGCCGAGGCGATTGCAGCGGCCCAGGCGCGCGATGCGGAACTGACCAAGCCGCCCCGTTCGCTCGGTCGCCTTGAGCAAATCGCGCTGTTCCTGGCCGGCTGGCAGGGACGGCACCCGCCTTCGGTCGATCGGGTATCGTTCATGGTCTTCGCCGGCAACCACGGTGTGACGGCTCAGGGCATCTCGGCCTTTCCGGCCGCGGTGACCCATCAGATGGTGGCAAACTTCGAGACCGGCGGGGCGGCGATCAACCAGCTCGCCAGGCTCGCGGGCACCGACCTCACAGTGATCCCGCTCGAGCTCGACCGGCCGACCGGAGATTTCTGCGCCGGACCGGCCATGACCGAAGCCGAGACCTGCGCCGCCTTCAGCACCGGCTACGACGCCGTCGGCGAGATCGACCTCGCCTGTATCGGCGAGATGGGAATCGGCAACACGACGGTGGCCGCGGCCTTGGGCGCGGCACTCTTCGGGGGCCGCGGCCGGGACTGGGCGGGTCCAGGAACCGGGCTCGATCCCGAGGGCGTGGCGCGCAAGGCCGATGTCATCGACCGCGCGCTGGCCCTTCATGCCGAGCGCCTCGCCGATCCGCTCGCGGCACTGGCGTGCCTGGGCGGGCGCGAGATCGCAGCCATGGCGGGGGCGCTTCTGGCCTGTCGTATGAAACACGTGCCAGTGATCCTCGACGGCTTCGTCAACGGCGCGGCGGCGGCCGTGCTGAAGCGGCTCGACGCCGGCGCGCTCGACCATTGCCTCGCCGGACATCGCAGCGCCGAACCGGCAGCGGGTCGTTTGCTCGGCCACCTCGGCATGGCCGACGGCGACGAACCGCTGCTCGATCTCGGCATGCGCTTGGGCGAAGCCTCCGGTGCGGCCACGGCCGCGCTTCTGGTCAAGGCGGCGGTCGCCACCCACAACGGCATGGCGACCTTCGCGGAGGCCGGGGTCGCGGGCAAGGACGCCTGAGACCATGACCGACTCAGGTGAGGAACGCGCCGCCATCGGACTCGCCCGCGGCATCGGCCGGATGTTCGAGGCCATCAGCCAGGCGAGCCTCACCGAGTTCACGGTCCGCAGCGGAAGGCGCGCCGATGTCATCGCGCTCGATGCCAAGGGGCGGTTCACCATCGTCGAGATCAAGACCTCGCTCGCCGACTTCCGCGCCGATACCAAGTGGCCGGAGTACCTCGACTTCTGTGACTTCTATCTCTTTGCCGTGCCCGAGGACTTCCCGCAGGAGGTTCTGCCCGACCACCACGGCCTAATCGTGGCCGACCGCTTTGACGCCACCATCCTGAGGCCGTCGCCGGAGGCACCGATGAACGCCGCGCGGCGCAAGAGCCAGACCCTGCGGTTCGCGACACTCGCCGCCCGCCGCCTGCGCCAGCTCACCAATCCCGAGGTCTGACCGTTACTCAATGTAGGTGGCATGACTCGCCGCGGGTGCCGCCTCGGGCGGTTCACCACCCGCGGCAAGCGCAGCCGCCGCAGCGATCAGGGCCTGACACTGCGCGAGATCGAGGCCCTCGCGCATGGCTTTGGTGACACAGTCGCAATAGGCCAGCCCCTTCACCAGCACGACGCCATGCTGGTCGGCGACCACCCGCTCGAACACTGCACGCGTCACGATTCCTGGTTTCTCGACTTCGACGCCAACTAAAAGATCTACCTGGAGAACTACGTCGAGAGTGATCACGTGTCCTCGGTCCATCCAGCCTTGAACGCCGAACTGGTGCCCTGCACCTTCACGACCAAGGCCGGCGGCCTCTACGAGGGTCTGTGGAACTGGACCTGGCCGGCCTTCACATTGTGCTCTTCCACAGCGGCTACGACGTCAGCCGCATCTGCTCGCTGGGCCCGGAGAAGACGAGGGTTCACTTCGACTTCTTCGTCGATCCCGAAGCCGGCCTCACGGATGACCAAAAGGCTGCCACCTCGAAGGGCGTGCACGACCTTGTCGCCGAAGACACGGCAATCAGCGAAGCCGTCCACGCCAATCTCACCTCCGGCGTCTTCCCCGGCGGCTCCCTCGGCGCAAGGCACGAAGAAGGCATCGCCCCACGTGATGGGGGCATGAGGGTGAAGGTGGAGACGACGGGGTGACTACCCCCATGCTGCCCGGATTTCGTCCTTGTGCAAGGCGAGCCAGAGGACCGGAACCACCGTGTTGGCGGCGACGATGCGGCCGTCTTCGACCATGGCGAGGGCCTCGTCGAAGGGCATGGTGTGAACCTTGATGTCCTCGTGTTCGTCGGCGAGGCCGTGGTAACCATCGGCGGTGCTGCTGTCGGCCTCGCCGATGAAGACGTGGAGTTCCTCGGTGACGGCCCCGCAGCTCGGCAGGAAGGCCATGATCTTGCGGAGATGGCCGAGTTCGAGGCCAGCCTCTTCCATCGCCTCGCGGCGGGCGACCTCGTCGGGCTCTTCGCCCGGCTTCATCGCGCCGGCAATCGCCTCGATCAGCCAGGGCGGGGCCGTGGTCTGGATAGCGGCGACGCGGAACTGCTCGACGAGGACGACTGTGTCGCGGGCAGCGTCATAGGGCAGCACACAGGTCGCGGGACCGCGATCGAAGACCTCAATCCCGTGCTCGTCCGACCAGGTGCCGTCGTGCCGTTCGTAGCGCACATGCCAGCGGTCGGCGCGGAAGTAGCCGCTGTAGAGCTCCTCCTTGCGCACGATTTCGAACGTCTTGTCGCTCAAAGGATAAAGGCCCTCCTCGGCCAAAGCGTCCCGGTAGTGCTCGGTATCAGCCGCACCGAAACAGCACAAGGTGACAATGATCGGCGTCTCCGACCGGGTAAAATAGCCGATGACCTCTTGAAGGGCGATGCGAAAGGCACACGCGATGGGAAACCCGTAGACTTCCGGTCGAGATCGAAGGGAAGGCGAACGACGCGAGATCGTGGTCTTCGGCAAGCGCCAGGCTGTTGCGGTAGAAATCGGCCAGAAGCCGGTCCTCGTCGTTTGCGCCGTCGCGCCAGACCGGGCCCACCGTATGGATCACGTGACGCACCTTCAGGCTGAAGCCGGGCGTGATCACCGCCCGGCCGGTGAAGGCAGCCGTCGGTCTGACGGCAGGCCGTCATCAGTTCCGGCCCCGCCGCACGGTGGATCACGCCATCGGCCAGACGCAAACGATGGGCGCTGCGGTAACCCTGCATCATCGGCTCCAGCATGAAGCGGTCCCCCGCCGATGGTCTCGTGGAACAGATCGACGGCGCGGTCGACCGCGCTCTGTGGCCACTGATCGCCCCAGAACAGGAGCCCCGCCTCGTAACGCACCTGGTCGGTGCCTTCGGGCTGCAGGCAGAGGGCTGTAGTCGGCAGCAAGGCCGATACCGCTGCCCGGCTGCATCATCGCCATGATGCAGGTGTTGGACTGGTCCTTTGTCAGGTGCGGATGACGCCGTCGCAGCCGTGGGTGATCACCATCGGCTCTTTCGCCAGCCGGTAGGGCATGAACTGGCCGGGCCCGGCGAGCTTCTCGACCCGGCCGACGCAGTGCCATTCCTTCTTGAAGAGATGCTCGACCTCGAGCGCCAGAAGATCGGGAGCGGTGTAGAAATCCGCGTGCATGGTCCAGGCCCGGTCGTGGCTCGATTGCAGGGTGCCCTCAAGCGCCGCTTTCACCCTGGCAAGCCCCTCGGTCATGACCCTCTCCTCTCCAGAGGCGGCCAGCCTGGCGCCCGGTAATCGGCAGCGTCAAGACGCTCACGGCATCGCGACAGCGACGATGGTGCGCACGCAACCCAAGCTGGTCTATGCTCCGGCCTCTCCCCCTTGTAGGTCCTTCCCCATGGCACGAGCAAAAGCGATGCGCGACAGCTACGCCCCGCCCCGATCCACGGTCTATGCCGAACACGGCATGGCCTGCACCTCGCATCCCTATGCCTCGCTTGCGGCACTCGACATGCTGCGTTCGGGGGGTAATGCGATGGATGCGGTGGTGGCCGCGGCGGCAACACTGGCAGTGGTCGAGCCGATGTCGACCGGCGTCGGCGGCGACGTCTTCTGTCTCTATGCGCCCAAGGGCTCGTCCGACATCGTGGCCTACAACGGTTCGGGCCGGGCGCCGGCGAAGGCCGAGGCCCGGTGGTTCCTCGACAACGGGATCGAGCAGCTCGAGAGCGACAGTCCGCACGCAGTCACGGTGCCGGGCACGATCGACGCCTGGTGCCGGCTGATCGCCGATCACGGCACCAAGGGGATCGACGAAGTTCTCCAGCCCGCCATCACCTATGCGGAAGAGGGCTATACGATCCACCCGGTGGTGCATCAGGCCTGGGTCGATTCCGAGGAGCGACTGGGCAAGGACCAGAACGCCAGGGACATCCTCCTGGTCGACGGCGAAGCGCCGGCGCTTGGTTCCAAACACACCCAGCCGCTGCTCGCCAGGACCATGCGCGAGGTGGCCGCCAAGGGGCGCAACGGCTTCTACACGAGCTGGGTCGCCGACGACATCGTGGCCTATCTCAACGAGCTCGGCGGTCTCCACACTGCCAACGACTTTGCTACCGCCGAGGGCGAATACGTCGAGCCGATCTCGACCGAGATGAACGGCTACCGGGTGTATGAATGCCCGCCCAACGGGCAGGGCATCGTCGCGTTGATGATGATGAACATCCTGAAGGGCTACGACATCGGATCGATGGAACCACTCTCGGCCGACCGCGTGCACCTGACGCTCGAAGCCGGCCGGCTGGCCTTCCGCGACCGCGCCGAATACGTCGCCGATCCTGCGATGGCGGACGTCCCCGTGGAGACCCTGCTGTCTGACCACTACGCCGATATGCAGCGCGCCGAGATCAATCCCTACAAGGCGATGAAGGATGTGCCAGGCCCGCGCCTGCCGAACTCGCCCAGCACGATCTACCTCTGCGTCGTCGACAAGGACCGCAATGCCGCGAGCTTCATCAACTCGACGTACTTCAGCTTTGGTTCATCGCGCGTTGCACCGCGGTCCGGCGTGGTCCTGCAGAACCGCGGCTGCGGTTTCGTCATCGAGTCCGGCCATCGGAACTGCATCGCGCCGGGCAAGCGACCGATGCACACCATCATCCCGGCCATGCTGACAAAGGGCGACCGCGCCATCATGCCGTTCGGCGTGATGGGCGGCGACTATCAGCCTTGGGGGCACACCACCGTGCTGCAGAACATGCTGCTCTGGGGCATGGCGCCGCAGGAGGCGCTCGATCTGCCGCGCTACATGTACGACAACGGCGTCGCGCTCGTGGAGCCGTCGATCCCGGGCCATGTCATGCACGACCTCGCCCGGCGTGGCCACAAGGTCGGCATCACGCCGGAGTCCCACGGCGGTGGCCAGGCAATCTGGATCGATTGGGAGCAGGGCACGCTGGCCGGCGGCACCGAACCGCGCAAGGACGGTATGGCGCTGGGCTACTGATGGTGTTTCTGTCCACGATACGGGCATAAATCTGTTAGCATGTCCCGGAGTTTTTCCGCACGATTGGGCTGATGGCATGGCGTCCGGTGAAGGCGAAGGGGTGAACGATCGGCAACCGTGGTCGGTCAGGGGCGTGGACCGCGAGGCCCGTGACCTTGCCGTGCGCGCCGCGCACGAACGGCGCATGACGATCGGCGAATGGCTTTCCGAAACCGTCATCGAGGCGGCCCGGCGCGATCTTGATGAGCTGGCCGCCGAAGCCGGATCGTCGGGCCTGCCCGCAAAACAGGATCGCACGGGCGAGCTCGCCGGTGCCTTGGGGGCGTTGGTCAACCATCTGGAGAAGAGCGGCGGCCTCCCGGGCGAGCTGGCGAACCGGATCGGACGCACCGAGGCGGTCCTGACCGGACGCATGGAGCAGATCGCAGCGGCGATGTACGGCGTCATGCAGACCGTGGAAAAACAGGGCACGCGCACGGTCGACGGCGACGATGGCGCGCTGGCCGAGCAACAGGCCCGCATGGCCGAACAGATCAGCGCGATCGCCGAAGCCGAGCAACGCCGCGACCAGCAGATGGGCGCGATCGCCGAAGCGCTGACCATGCTGGCAACGAAGGGCGAGACGCCCCAGGCTCCCGCGCCTGCCACACCCGAAACGGACGACGCCGACGATGTCGAAGAACCGCTGATCGTCGACGCGGTCACGGACGACGATGCGCCGCTCGCCTACGGCGACCCTGTCGCAACGGAAGAACCACCGGCACCGGACGAGCGTGACGACAAGTCGCTTTCGGTCGGCGAAACGCCCGAGGCCGAGCCCCTGACAGGCGGCCCCGACGACGACGAGGACGAACCCTTGACACTGTCCGATCCCGTCACGCCGGAACGCCCGGAGCCTCAGTTCGGTCCGGGCCTCGGTGCCTACAACCCGTCGTCGCCGACCTACCAGCCGCGCCACCAAAACCCACGCGCCGAGGAGGTCAACCGCGAGATTCGTGAGTCAGCGTCCTCGCCTCCGGGCATGATGGATGACGATGACGACGGCGGTCGACGGCGGGGCTTTTTCGGCCGGATGTTCCGGCGCGGCTAGAGCGGCAGTCAGGGGTCGCGGCTGAGCCCCTCGGCCTCCAGGCGATCGAGATAGGCCTGCCAAATCGTCACCTGATCACGGCCCAGATCGTAGAGGTAATTCCACGAGAAAATTCCGGTGTCGTGCATGTCGTCGAAGCCGATCTTGATGGCGTAGTTGCCGATGGGCTCGACATTCATGATGCCGACATGGCGACGGCCGGCAATCGTCTTCTTCTGGCCCGCGCCATGGCCCTGGACCTCGGCCGACGGGCTTTCGACACGCAGCAGTTCGGCCGGCAACACGACCTTCGAGCCGTCGTCAAAATCGACCTCGAGAACCTTCTCGGCAGACTTCAGGCGGATTTCGGTCGGCCAGTGGCGTGTGGCTTGGGCATCGGACTTCACGCCTCGTCCCCGTCGATCTTGCGCGCCTCGTCGACCAGCATGATCGGTATGCCGTCGCGGATCGGATAGGCAAGACCCGCCTGCTCGCTGATCAACTCCTGCTTGTCGCGATCATACGTCAGCGGCCCCTTGGTCAGGGGACACACAAGAATCTCCAGCAGCTTCGGATCAACTCCGGCTTCGGTCATGGTGTGATCTCTTCTCTTCGGGCGACAGGTTGCCACACGGGGCGACAGTTAGGGAGGCCACATCCAAATCTGTTCGCGGTCAACCAAAACCTGACACATGCCGATGCTTCTGGAACAAGAACACTCATGATTCAGTTGCGCCGCCTCTCGCACCAAACCGGGTCGATCTAAACAGCAATCTCCCGTTGTTGTTACCATGATCTGAGGATTGAGAGTGCTTGAATGAGATATCCCGATGGAACTGAAGCCAGATTGGGTGATCGTGTGCGATTGCCTAGTGGTGTATGCGGAATTATTGCTCTTTCTTTTAATACAGATAAATAATCTTCAGATTTTTCCCAAGGAAGACTGGAGTTACCTGGCGAGATGTGTAATGATAAAGACGAATCAAGGGGTTCTCATATGCTATGAAGACCCAAATGGAATCGAGGCCCCGGCGCGGCAGCCCTTCGGGCCTGTGCCGGGGTAACAGCTTTTGTCACTACTGCCGCGTCGCTTCGTTCTCGTCGCCTTCGCCACTCATTTGAAGGAGCGCAAGCAACGTCCGGGCGCGGGCGACAAAATCGATCGCTTCGAGCAGCGCCTGTTTTTCCGAGGGCTGGAAGGGGCATACCATGGAAAGTGCGGTGACGAGGCTTTCGTCGTCGGCCTTTTCGATGGCATCCCAGTTGGCGTCGATCTGCTTGCGGCTGAAGAAAGCCTTGAGTTGTGTGATCAGCGTATCACGCTCGATAACGCCGGTGCCGCCGTGGGCCCTCAGGTCGTCGCCGAAATCGGAGAAGTCAGCCTGGACGATCCGGTAGCCGCCGCCGATCGTCGGCAGTTCCCGCTCGAGCCGGAAGCGCGCGACACCAGTGAGCATGACGAGATACCGGCCGTCGTCGGTCTCGGTCATCTGCGTGATGCGGCCTGCGCAGCCGATCGAGAAGCAGTGCGCGGTGCCAACATCAGCCGACTCTTCATCGGGCTGGATCATGCCGATCAGGCGCTCGCCCTTGAGCGCGTCCTCGATCATCGCGACGTAACGCGGCTCGAAGATGTTGAGCGGGAGGGTGCCGCGCGGCAGCAGCAGGGAGCCGGGAAGCGGGAAGATCGGCAGCGTCTGCGGTAGTTCATCAACTGCCCTGTAGTAGGGAATGCCCGTCATGGAGGGATCTGTCCTTACGCCAGTTGCTGCGGGCGGCCCGCAGGGGCGACGGTGCACGGAGGTGCGCCCGCTGTGTATACGGCGAAAGCCAAACGAGCGGATGCGAGCACCCGGCGCTTTAGGGCAAAAAAGGCCAACTAGCTGAACCAGGCGGCACTGAGCTTGCGCCGCCCGTCCACGGTGGCCTCGTCGGTCGGTCCCCAAGCTTCGAAGAACTTCAGCAGTTCGCTGCGTGCGATTTCCTCGTTCCAGTCGCGCTTGATCTCGATGATCGCGATCAGCTGGTCGACGGCCTGCTCGCGCCGATCGATCGCAGCATAGGCCTGGGCCAGTTCGAGCCGGGCTTCGAGATCGGTGCCGTTCGCCGCGACCCGCGCTTCGAGACCCGCGACGTCACCGCCGGCACCCGCCATGAGCTCCAGCTGGGCCTTCACGCCCTGGATCTTGTCGTCGTTGACGATGTCCTCTTCCAGGGTGTCGAGCAGCTGGGTGACATCCTCGGTCCGGCCCAGGCCGATCAGGGCGCGACAGAGCCCGGCAATAGCGTCGGTGTTGTCACCTTCATGCGTCATGACCTGCTGGAAGATAGCCTCGGCCTGGTCGTATTCCTCGGCCTCGAGCGCGGCGTGCGCCTGCTCGAGGGCCTGGTCGACCTGGCTCGGACCGATCTCGCCCGCGACCCGCTCGACGAACGCCTTGATCTGGCTTTCGGGCTGCACGCCGACGAAGCCGTCGACCGGCTGGCCCTGGTCGAAGGCGAACACGGCCGGAATCGACTGCACACGCAGCGCCTGGGCGATCTGCGGCTCATCGTCGATGTTGATCTTCACCAGCTTGACCTTGCCCTGGGACGCCTTGACGATCTTCTCCAGAATCGGTGCGATCTGCTTGCACGGCCCGCACCAGGGTGCCCAGAGATCGACGATGACCGGCTGGGTAATCGATTCCTGCAGAACGTCCTGCTGGAAGCCTTCGGTGGTGACGTCCTTGGCGACCGAGCCGCCCGTTTCGGCAGCGACCTCGCCGCCTTCTCCGATGATCATCGCCATGATTGGTTGCCTTTCTGTCCGGGCCCGGGCCCCGTCCGCGGGATCACGCGTGTGTCGGGATAAACTCTGCGGAATAGATGGCGGATTGGGGCGGGAATCGCAAGAGACGCGGTCAGCCGTCGTCCGATGCATCCACGTTCATGATCTGCGGCTCGTGCCCGCAAGATCGGATGAACGCCAGCAGCGCGTCGGGCGCAAGCGAGGTCGTCGCCTCGTTCGTCAGCGGATGGTAGTTCACGATCTCCGCGCCCATCATTGTCTGGTCCAGGATAACGTTGACCTGCTGCTCAGTGTCGTTGATCAGCGCAAAGGGCGTCACCGCACCCGGGATCACGCCCAGGACCTCGCCCAGAAGTTCGGCCTTGCCGAAGCTCAGCCGCGCCGAGCCGATCTGCCTGTCGAGCTGTTTCATCGAAATCGGCGCGTCGTCGCGCGCCACGACCAGCCACAGGACACCCTTCTTGTCCTTGAGAAAGAGGTTCTTGCAGTGGCACCCAGGTATATGCCCGCAATGTGCACGCGATTCTCCGACCGTGAAAACGGCTGAATGACGATAGGTGGTGTGGTCGATGCCGAGCTCGGCGAGCCGGGCCATCAGGTCGTGTTCTGTCGCAGCCATGGCGCAGGGTTCTACTGCGCTCTGCGCCGCCTGTCTTCCCCCTGAACGTGTTGTGTCCGAACCGTGATCGAACCGTCGATGTCGAAACGGCGTATCATGATATGCGGTAGACAAACGCCAAGCTTGCGGCCTCCAGCGGCACACTTTCGATATGGCGCGAGTGGGCGAGCCGGCGGCAGAAGCCCCGGCGCTGATCGCAGCGCGTCGGCAAGTCCGGCCTCTCACCGTCTGGAGCGACTGCTCGTCTTGGCCATCGCCGTCGATGTTGGGTTTCGGCGGACCGAGCAGCCGGTCAGTATCGCGGTCACCGCCATGGCCAGGCTTGGGCGTATGAGCCCAATACCTCAAGAGCTGCTGCGCCTCCTTCGACAGCTTGATCGCCCGCTCGGGGGACAGGAGAGATAATGGTTCCCTCCTATCGAAACCATCCCACGGCATAGCCCGAGACGATCCCTGTGCGTGGTGTCGCCGTGATGTTGACGCGTGCGCCGTGCAGCACGGACCCCCAGACAGATCGGCGCCGCGCCGAGCGGTATGACGCCGATTTCGGTAAAGTCGGTCGCCGCGACGATCCATGACAGCAGGATATCCTTGCCGCCGGGCTCGCGCAGTTCGGCCTTCATATCGTCGAGCAGATCACCTGGCTGGACGTGCCGGACCGGCATAGTCGCCTCCCCTGCTGACAACCGACTCTCCCCCGGGGTGTTCTCGACGCAAGGGGCTTGGGGTCAGCCAGCGCGGAAGCGGTTGAGGCGCAGCGAATTCGAGATCACGAAGACACTGGAGAGGCTCATGGCCAGCGCCGCCAGGATCGGGGGCAGCAGGATGCCAGCGACGGGCCACAACACGCCGGCCGCCACCGGGATGAGCAACACGTTGTAGAGATAGGCCCACAGGAAGTTCTGCTTGATTGTGCGCAACGTCTTGCGGGCAAGCGCCACGGCACGCGGCACGCCCACGGGATCGCCCACCATCAGCACCACGTCGCCCGCCTCGATGGCGACATCGGTGCCGGTCCCGATGGCGATGCCGACGTCGGCACGGGCAAGCGCCGGTGCATCGTTGATGCCGTCGCCCACGAAGACGACCGTGCGACCATCGCCCTGCAGCGCGGCAATCGCGTTTGCCTTGCCGCCCGGCAGCACCTCGGCAACAACCCGTGCGATCCCGAGGTCGTCGGCCACGGTCTGGGCGGTGATGCGGTTGTCGCCCGTCAGCATGACGGTCTCGATGCCCTGCAAACGCAGACACGCCAGGGCCTCGCGGCTGGTCGGCTTGACCGGGTCGGCGACGGCGAACAACACCGCGAGTTCCCCATCGATCTCCAGGAACACAGCGGTCGCGCCGCGCCTGGCCTGCTCGGCCGCCGCAGCATCGAGCAGATCGGTCGCGACACCACGCGCCGCCATGAAGCGTGCCGAGCCGATCGCCGCTTGACGTCCGCCGACTCTTCCCGTGGCACCCAGACCGGCTTCCACCGCCGCATCGGTCACCGCGCCGGTATCGAGACCTCGCTCGGCCGCCGCGTCGACAATCGCACGCCCGATGGGATGATCGCTGAGCCGTTCGAGTGCAGCGGCTATGGCGAGCGCGCCATCCTCCGTCCAGCCGTCAGTCACGACCGTCGCGACCAAGGCCGGATGGCCTTTGGTCAGCGTGCCGGTCTTGTCGAAGATGGCGACATCGGCCCTTGCCAGCCGCTCCAGCGCCGCCCCCTGGCGCACGAGAAGACCCGAGGAGGCTCCTCGTCCGGTCGCGACCATGACAGCGGTCGGTGTGGCAAGACCCATGGCGCACGGGCAGGCGACGAGCAGGACCGAGACCGCCGTGACGACGGCATAGGAGACAGCCGGTGACGGTCCCAGAACAAGCCAGACCAGGAAGGTGACGGCCGCGATCGCCATGACGACGGGAACGAACACCCCGGCGATGCGATCGGCCAGGTTCTGGATCGGTGGTTTGAAGCCCTGCGCCTCCTCGACCATGCGCACGATCTGGGCGAGCACGGTGTCGCTGCCGACCCGCGTGGCCTCGACCGTCAAGGCCGCGCTGCCGTTCACCGTGCCGCCGGTGACCTCGTCGCCGGGTGCCTTGGCGACCGGCACCGGCTCACCGGTGACCATCGCTTCATCGATATGGCCCGATCCCTCGGTCACCATACCGTCGACCGGGAGACATTCACCGGGGCGAACGACCACATGATCGCCGACGACGATCTCCTCGACCGCAAGCTCCACTTCCTGCCCGTCACGCAGGACATGAGCGGTCGGCGGAGCCAGCTCGATCAGCTTGCGAATCGCCGCCGAGGTGCGCCCCCTGGCGGCATCCTCCATCAGGCGGCCGACCAGGATCAGCGTGATGATGACCGCGGCGGCCTCGAAGTAGGAGTTCGCCGTGCCTTCCGGGAAGAGGTGCGGCGCGATCAGCGCGATCAGCGAATAGCCGAAGGCCGCCGATGTGCCGATGGCGACGAGGCTGTTCATGCCGGGGCTGAGGTTCCGGAGTTCGTTGAAGGCGAGCCGGTACAGGCTGCCCACCGCGAAGACCTGCACGGGAAGTGCCAGCAGGAATTCGACGAACATCCAGCCGCGATGACCCATCACCCGCTCGGTCAGCGCTTCACCTGCGCCCAGGTGGCGGCCCATGGCGATGACGACCAGCGGGATGGTGAAGAAGGCCGCCAGCGCGACCCGGCGCTTCAGGCGGGAGGGCCCGGCCTGGCGGGTCGCCTCGCCGTCGTCGGGCGCTTCTGCCCGGACCTCCTCGACTTCGTAACCCAGCCCGCGCACCGCATCGAAGACGCCGTCGCGCGGCACCAATGCGCCATCGGCCGTCACGCGCGCGCGGTGGGTCGCGAGGTTGACCTCAGCGAGTCCGACGCCGGGGACGGCCAGCAACGTGCGTTCGACCTTGGCGACGCAGCCCGCACAGGTCATGCCATCGATGGTGATGTTGAGCGTGGCGCTCATCTGTACTTCAGCACTTCCATGAGCTCGGCGACGATGGCGTCCTCATCGCCTCGTCTGGCCGCTGTCACGACGTGATCCCTCAAGTGCGCCTTCAGCACGAGATCGCCGACCTTGTCGAGGGCGCCGTCGACCGCCTTGATCTGCTTGAGCACATCGACGCAGTAGACGCTGTCGTCCTCGAGCATGCGCAGGATGCCCTCGACATGCCCGCGCACCGAGAGCAGACGGCGGCGCGCATCCTGGCGCACGTCGTCATCAAGATGCAGGCAACCCAGCTCCGCGTGGTCGGGTTTCGTCTTCATCGCTGCTTTGGCCACATCAACTCCTAATCACCATACCCACCCCACCTGGAGTGGGGTAACGTAGATGTTGTGCCACGTGATCCGCTGAACAAGCCCGCCGCAGTCATCTTGTCATTGTCGGGCCTGACCCGACAATCCATGCTCGGAGCGTGAGGCCAGCGCGATCTGTACGTTCGGAGCATGGGTCATCCGGTCAAGCCGGAGGACAACAACCATCAGGTAGCAACACGTTCAGTGACAGCGAAACACCAGAGCCCGCATCATGCCAAGCGTCGAATCGTCCTTCGGTGCGAGCAGCAGGCCGAGAGCACTGCCGGCCAGCAGCAGGGCAAGCGCGGCAAGCGCGCTGACCAGCACCAGTTCCGCGGTGCGCTGGGCATCGGAATGCGCGGGTGCAACATCGGGCGTACTGTCCACTGGTGCGGCCATGGCTCGAGTTTATCCGACGCGGGCGGCGCGCTCCAGAATCCGTTCCATGGCGCGTAACACGGGCTTTTCGATCAGCTTGCCGTCGATCACGACGAACCCCGTGCCAGCCTCCTCAAAGGCCGCGACGATAGGCCGGGCATGCGCGACCTCATCGTCGGACGGGCTGAAGACTTCATGGATCACCGGGATCTGCTTGGGGGTGGATCGATCCCTTGCCGACGAAGCTGAGGGAGCGACTGGCCTCGGCCTCCGCACGCATGCCGTCGAGGTCCTCAAGGTCAAGCCAGGGAACGTCGATGGCGTCAAGCCCGGCCGCGGCGTCCGCCACCCGGCTGCGGGCGTAAAGCAGCAGCTCCCAAGCGTTCTGAGCGCCGATATCCGACGAAAGGTCGACCGCACCAAAGAACAGCGCCTGCACGCGATTGCTGGCCTTCGCGATCGCTGGTGCGGCCTCCAGTCCCTCGGACGGTTCGATGATGACATGAAGCGTGGTGGCGAGACCCGCATCGTCGAGCAGGCCCGAGATCAGCGCGACCTCGTCGGCCGAGGCCACCTTGGGCAACATGAGCGAGGGCGGGCCGGCCTCGCCCGCCGCGATCACGGCTGCGAGATCAAGCAGGCCGGGATGCGAGCGGATCGTGTTCACCTGCACCACCGTTTCGGCCGCGCCGGCGGCGGGCTTTTCCGCCATCAGTGCCATGGTCTTCTCACGCGCTTTGTCCTTGTCCTTGGAGTGGATCGCATCCTCGAGGTCGATGCAGACAATGTCGGCGCCCGAGGCCACGGCCTTCGGGAACATCTCAGGCTTCAGCCCCGGCATGAAGATGAAACCGCGCCTTGCCCGCGCTCGAACCGCCATCTCCTGTCATCACTCGACACTCCCAGGACGGACCATCATCGGGCCGTCACAATGGACCACGCAACCGCTTGCACCGACCGCGCGACCTGCTGTAAAAGACGATCCTTCGCCGCCAAGGCATTTGGCCCGGTGGCGCGTGAGCGGGCGTAGCTCAGGGGTAGAGCACAACCTTGCCAAGGTTGGGGTCGTGAGTTCGAATCTCATCGCCCGCTCCAGTTTTCTCCCAAAACCTGGACCTCACGCACGATGAACGTCGCTGCGGCGTTCACCTTCGTCCCGAACATCCGCGCCTTGTTGTCGTCGCTGATGGCGCGGAGCTACAGGCGTCAGAAGTGATGGATGAGCTGTTCGCCGTCGTGGCCGATCTCCCTGGTGACGAAGTCACCGGGTTCCTTGACGTCGTTCTCGTGGCCCACGAAGTGGCAAGCCTTCGCGAAGATCCTCTCGAGCTCGAAGATCGCTTCGGCGATATAGACCGCGACGGGTATGGTTTCCGACCGGCGGGGGTCGCCGTGGAATCCCGCGACCTGACTGCGCAACGAAGTCTGGGTCTCATTCATGGCGTCGCCTCCACTCGGCGCGTGCGCTCAAGATCCGGGCCAGGGCGGCTGGCGCGGCACGAAGACACGAATGCTATCGCCTTCCGCGACCGGACCGTCCTTTTCGACCCAGGCGGTCACGCCGCGCCGATGCTTGGCGTTCTTGACGAAGAGGTTCGCCTTGCTGCCGTGCACCTTCTTGATCTCCTTGGCGGGAAAGCCACAGGGTTGGTTCTCCATGTCGACCACCAGGCTCAGGCCGCCACTGAACAGAAGCCGGGTCGACGGCGGCAGAAGTGTGAAGTGTGGGATTCCGGAGACCAGCAGGTTGGCGCCGAGCCATTCGGGCTCGATCACATCGAGCCCCATGCCCTCGGCCACCAGCGCCATCTCCTCTTCGGAGATGATCGAGAGCTGGCGGACATTGCGGATCTCGGTGCCTTCCTCGTAGATCTCCGCCACACGCACGCAGGACTTGCGCGTCAGGCCGGTGTGGTACTCGCCCGGGAAGCCTTCGAACGTCACGTCAATCGGCCCGGTCGCCGCGGCACTCCCGATGCCAGTCTCGTCGGTACGGCTCTGGGGCACGATCAGGATTCGCCGCACCTCGCCTGTGCAGGACGCTTCCTCGAATGTCGCCATGATCTTGCTTCCTCGTTCGCGATTAGCGAACGTTAGAGCGGTTCGGGCTTGGGCGGAACCATAGCCCCAACCTCAGCGAGCTCCATACCGACATGCAGTGGGACTCCAGCCTCGGCCTCCGCACCGTGGCAAAGACGCTGAGGGAGAACTACGACCTCAAGGCGCTCGACTTCACGTCTTGGACCGAAACATCGACGGCCCGCGAGCGGCGCGTGGCGCTGGTCTCCACGGGCTCGTTCTACCGAAAGGTCGACCAACCCCATCGCTTCCCGGGCTACAACTTTCGGGATATTCCGGCAGATGCCCACGACGTCCAGACTAACCATGTCTCGATCATTCTCGAACGCACCAGCTTCCTGCAGGACATCAACGTCGCGCTGCCGTTCGACTGGCTTGATGAGGCGGCCGCTGCCGTTACGATCGGGTTGGTCGCCTTGACGCACTACAACTTCAACGGCGGCAGCGCCTTGATGGGTATCGAGGGATACGAGCGCTACGCGGTCGAGGTCGCCGGCCGACTGCAGAACGGTGGCGTCAGTACGGTGCTCTTCTGCCCCCTCTGACCGGCTTGCACGTGCGCCGTGAGCGGTCTTGCGAACTATATGGAGCGCGAGGGGCTGGCGACGGCGAACGTTTCGCTGGTGCGGCTGCACTCCGAACTGGAGCCGTCGCCGCGGGCGCTCCCGGGTGCCCTACCTTCTGGGCCGGCCCTTCGGTGCGCCAAACAATCCGGCGCTGCAGACCGACGTCATGAGCCGCCTGTTCGGCCTGCTCGACACCGCGACCGAGCAGACCCTGCTCGACACCGATGTCGAAGCTCCCGGCACACCGGCGCGCGACGCCTGGCAACCCGGCGTCACGTTCGATCATCTGCCGGCGGATCCGGTCGATGTCGCAACGCTGCTCTATGCGTTTATGCGTTCCGCGACGAGCGTGCGGTTCTCGACATGCATCACGCAGAGGCCGTGCGGGCGCATGGCCCCTCCATGGCCGGCCCCAGCGTCCTTACTTCCGACGACCTGATCACGCTGATCACCGATGCGTTCGCCCACCGTCACGTCGGCGAACGCCGGGGTCATTCTGGCGGCGATCCGGGACAAGGATCACCTGAACCCGGCCCTGGTGCAGATCCCCGATTGCCCAGCGGTTCTGGTCATGCGCCGCGTCCAGCGCTTGGTGAGTGACGGTCTGGTCGAAGGTGCTGTTTGCAAGGGAAACGATCCGGAAGCCCTCTTGTTCCAATCACGGACATGACGACGGACGGTCACACGTTCCTTGCCGCGTTGGAGCAACGCAGCATCTGGGACCGGCTGACGAAAGCGCTCAGTCCAGAAGACATGGCCACCCTGTCGGTGTGCAGGATTGCCGGGCTGGCGAAGGACCTGGTGCTGGCCGCGCCCCGGAAGAAGCTGGGGCTTCAAGCTGCGCTGAATTCACCGTTCATAATCTGATCAAACCAGACCTGAAAATGTTTTTGGGTCTCTGCGGCACGTAGTATGCTGTTGACGCAAGCCACACCCCACCTAGCGACAAGGTGTTTCGATATCCGCTACCGTCCAGTCGTTCGCAGGGTTGTCCCGCATGCGCTGCAGAAGAACCCGATTCCGCGCCATTCGGCAAAAATACTTCGTTCGGGAATGCCGCGATTACATCCCGCTCAACAGGTTCCTCGCCAGCACCGCCATCCACGCAGTGCTGAGCGCGCCTCCGACGACCATGATCCACTTCAAGTTCGTTTCGATCCGTGCGAACCGAATGTTCGTTTCGGCGAGCTTCTCGTCTATACGGGAGAACCTCTCGTCTATACGGGCAAACCCCACACGGAGATCCGTACGCAAATCAGCCAAATCCCCACGGGTCACGACGTCTGTGCTGTCCCGCATGGCATGTCCCCTATTGGTGACAAACTTGGGGTCTTCTACCATAAACCGCACATCGGTCGAATCGGTTTGCTTACTCCCGACAAACAGGCCGAGGTAAAGGACCCAGGCTCGTCGAGATCACCTGCGACGGCCCGTAGCGATGTTCGACCGAAAAGGTCCCGTCACTGCCAATGGTACTGGTCCCAGCTCCAGCGCTCCTGTTCACCGATGCTTTCGACTTAAGGCCGCGGGTCTTGACGCCGATCAGCGCCGCGATACCCTCGGAATCGTCCTGACGGGCGATCAGCCCCATATAGAAATGCCGTTCGCTGCAGGAGGTCAGCATGGCGCGCCGCTTTGCGCTCCAGTACTCGGTGAACGTGCCGTCGGGCCGGGCAAAGCGATCGCGCACGGGCATCAGGAGCCGGATCGTGCCGTCCGCGAAGTCGCGCCGGGCCTCTAGCCCTGCGCCGCCACAACCTCAGGAGAGGGTTTCCGGAACGTGCGCCTCATCGAAACCGATTTGCACATGAAGCGTCGGCCCAGACAGACCGGCTGTCCCAAGCGTCGCATTTGCAGACAGGGGTGATTCGTTTAGGATGGGCTGGAGATGACACTTGAACGCGGTAGGGAGTTTGGTATTCGATGCCTTCCGAAAAACTGGACACGCAAAAGATGCAAGAGCTGTCTGTTGATGACGATCTGACAGCTCCTGTTGTTGTCGCTGATACTGTGATGGGGGCGATTGAGACTGGTGGCCTGATCACGTTCAGTCTGGCTCAAACCATGTTCAGGGTTCGTTCCAAAGAGGATATGAAAGCCGAAACAAAAGTTGTCTTGCGGCTTGCGATACCTGTCGGCGCGTTCCCGGATATGGTGGCGTATTTTCGCACGCAAGTCCGTGAAATGCTGGAAGATGGTCGGCTGAAATCCTCAAAGGCTCAAAATGAACAAGTTCAACCGGAAATCGAGCGATCTTGAGGCCCCCACTGTCGATAACGCAGTTGTTCAACTCAGCGACTGGACGACCCACGTAAACCATGATGGTAAGAGGCGAGACATGGGCCCTGAAATACAACGCTACGTAGATGCCAGTGCACGCACAACCCACGCCGAAAACAGCGCGCGCTTTTCTGAACTCGAATCGAAAATCGAAACCAACGTCTTGCGACTGGAAGCCAAGATCGAAACCAACGTTTCGCGACTGGAAGCCAACGTCTCACGACTGGAAGCCAAGATCGACGCTATCCAGCCTGGAGTGACATGGCAGCAGATCGCGGGGATGCTGGCCGTCGCTGTTGCGACAGCATTGGGCGGTGTGTCGGCTTTGTTTTCTTACGGCAGCGATCAGTTTGGCAGTGGTGCGTCCCTGATGCGCATCATAGAGCAAAGGGTTGTGGAGCAACGCGAAATCGACGCGGAGCAGAACGCGCGGCTTAATGCGCTTATCGGTGTGCTGGAAAGGCAGAACACACCTATAGCACCGGAAGAGCCGTAAGCGCCTCCACGTTGTCCGCCCCACACGTTGCCGGGCGGGGCTGAGTCTACTCTATATCGACCGTGCGCAACCAAACAGAAGAGGGCGCTATGAGGATTTGCCAAGAAGGCTGTGGCGGCGGAACCTGAGCTAAGATCCTGCGCCGGAAAAACTGAAGGAATTGCCTGAATGGCCGGCAAGGTTGTCATTTGCACGCTTGAGCTTGATGCCGATGCCACGCGGATAGCAGAGACCGTTCTTGTGATGGCCCGGCCGGTTGCGTAGCTCACATCGGTCACGACGATCGTGCTTGCATCGACCCGTGCCGACACCTCGTGCATGAGCCGTTCCGGTCGGATGGGCGCCTGATCGGAGGGGAAGACGTCCTGGCTTCAGACGCGCCAGCGTGCACGCAAGCCGTCGAGCAGATCGGCGAGTACCTCCTTCGCATCGCCCACAAGCGCCACAGCATTGGGAAAGTTCCGACCGATCTCCATGGGATCGGTGTCGATCTGGACGATGCGGCAGTCCGGCCGCGTCAGGGTCCAGTCGAAGGAGCAGATCTTGCCGTTGCGCGAGCCTAAGATCAGCAGCGATCAGGCCCTTGCCGTTCATGGTGGTGGCAACCGGCGCGTCGAGCCCATCCGCAACACCCGAAAGCAAGGCGCCGCCATTACCCAGGACGACCGGCCGCTGCGCCCCCAGCAGGAGCCCGACGATCTGGGCGGTCGCGGCACGGGACGCGCGGCTGCGCATTGACGGCACATGGGTATGACGGCCGGCGATATCGCCATCGGTCCAGTCGATTTCGATCTTCAGGAGATCGGGCGTGCAGAGGACGGCGCCCGTTCCCGGACGGCCCGAGGTCGCGATACGGAAGGCGTGGCGCACGATCTCAAGGCCGCGCTCGGGCAATTCCAGACGCCCGACCCATTTCGCGAAGGGTGCGAGCACCGCGGCACGATCAATCTCACTGGCGGCATGCCGTTCCCGGTTGGCCGGGATGATGTCCTAAAAGGAAGGCGATCACGGGGATCGACGACGTCTGGGCTCGGAGCAACCCTGTGATCATGTTCGTCGCGCCCGGTCACAGGTCGCCAGGCAGAATGCAGGGCCGTCCTGTCGCCTTCGCGTAGCCGTGCGCCATGATGGCGCCGTGTTTCTCGTCATGTGCCGTGACGATGCGGACCGTGTTGCCGTCCAGGTTGTGGACGATCTCCATGGGGTCCTCCATGCCGACGACGCAGGTGACCCCTTGCTTCCTTGAGCAGCTGCGCGCCCGCAGCGCCGACCGTCGTGCGCATGGTGTGACTCCCCGTTCGCCGACGCGCGATCATACACATCAAAGGGCTGCGATCAGGCCCCGACCCTCAGGCGACCACCGATGCCGCAGACACTGTCACGCCGCCAGCGCCGCCTTGTAGTAGCGCCAGATCTCACGGCTGATATGCTGGGCACCGAACTCGCGGTTGTTGACGTAGCGGTTCCAGGGCTGCAGTCCCGAGGCCAAGTTGATCTGCTGGTCCGCGGTCACGACGTTGTCCTCACGGTAGGTCAGGTCCCAGAGATCGCACCAGTCCTTGACGAAGCCTGGGTCGGTGCCGCGGCGCGCATAGTAATGCGTCGTGTGGCGGGTGCGGTCGGGTGCCATTGGCACCATGCCGGCATGGTGAACGATGTCGCCGTCGCCGAACCCGACGAAACCCGGAAAGGCCTGCAGCACCGGGTTGTCCGTCGTCGCGCTGTTCGAACCGTCGCGCGCTCGGCCGTGGTACATGTTGAAGGTATAGTTCGGACCGAGTTCGGTCTCGTAGGTGCCGGCCTCCGAAAGGTAGGCGTCGGCGAAGCTCTGACCGTGAATCCAACGACAGTGGTAACACTCCGCACCGTTGTCGTACCAAAGCTTCCAGTTGGTCTCGACGTCGTAGACCACCTCGCGCACCAGCTCGTACTCGTCCGGATCGGGCGCCAGCCCTCCTTTCGTGCTCTTGGTGTAGGCTTCGCCCCAAAACTCGCTTAACGGCGGTGCCTTGCCACCGGGATTGACGAAGATGGCCGGTCCCCATTGGGCGATCACGACGCGCCGCAGGCCCAACGCATCCTTGTCGAAGCCGGCCTCGCCGTCGGCATCGGGCGCATGGGCCAGCGTACCGTCGAGGTTGTAGGACCAAGCGTGATAGCGACAGACCAGACGCAGGCATTTCGACTGGTCGCGCTCGGCCACGGTGTAGCCGCGATGGCGGCAGATGTTGTAGAAGGCGTGGAGTTCACCCGCCCGGTCGCGGGTGACCACGATCGGCCAACGGCCCATATTCTTGACCGCGACGTCGCCCGGATTTGCAACCTGATGGACCGAGCCGAAGTAGAGCCAACCCTTGGCAAAGATCGCCTCCATCTCGAAATCGAAGATCGCGGGGTCGCTGTAGAACCGCGTCGGCAGGCTCCAGTTGTCAGCGAGCCGAGCGTCGATCTCGGCGACGTCGATGCCGAGTGTCTCGGGACTGAACGTGGTCATGATCGTGCCCTCTGTTTGGTTTCGGTGTTGCGGCCGTTCCTGAGCCGCTTCCGTGTGCCCTGTTTCTGGCGCTCGTACTCTTCCGCGTGGAGCCCGGCGGCATGGTCATCGAGCCGAAACCTGCGCGTGTGCCGCGCCAACCGCCCTTCGGCCGAAATGCGGATCGCATCATCGGTCGCGTATCCGCTGAACATGCGCAGGCAAAGGCCATAGAAGGGGTCCGCCTCGGTCTCCGCCTCAAGGAAACACTCAGGCAGGCTCTCGAGCCGCAGACCGGGACAGGTATCGTAGATCAGATCGACGGTTTCCTGGCCGAGCGGCCCCACCACCACCGGGCGCCGGTAACCGTTCTCGACCGTGACGATCCTGACGCTGTCGGGGCCTGCAAGGCTCTCGCAAAGGCCATAGCCGATGCAGAGCCTGTCCTCGACGATGCGCTCAAGCCGCTCTCGGGCGGTGACCGCCGGTTCAGGAACTGTCATCGTTCAATCCACCGTCGCGGCGGCTTCTCGTTCCCGGCGCACCTGGGCCGTGCTCTTCTCGCCCATGTACCAGTCGGCGGGATCGACCTCCTTGAAGACGAGCCAGACGGACGAAGCCGGCGCGCCGAGCTCCTCGTCCATCGCCACGACCACACGCTTGGCGAAGGCATCCTTCTGCTCCCGGGTGCGGCCGGGCATCATTTCGACAGTGACGAGAGGCATGATCGGTCTCCTCGGGTTATCTGAGGTTGAGGGTGTTGGGCATGGCCTCGGCCGTGTTGAACCAGATGCATTTGGTTTCCTGAAACTCGTCGATCGCGTGAATACCGCTCTCGCGGCCGACGCCTGATTGTTTGTAGCCGCCGAAGGGCGAGGCGTGGCTCACCTGGCGGTAGGTGTTCACCCAAACGGTGCCCGCGCGCAGGTGGCGGCTGACGCGGACCGCCCGGCGCAGGTTCATGGTCCAGAGCCCGGCGGCGAGGCCATAATCGGTATCATTGGCGATGGCGACAGCGTCCTGATCGCCATCGAAGGGGATCACCGCCAGCACCGGCCCGAAGATCTCCTGGCGGGCCAGCGCCATGGAGTTCGTCACGTCGGTGAAGATCGTTGGCGCGATGAAGAGGCTGCGGCCGCCCGCAGGGCCTTCGACCGGATGGCCGCCCAGCACACAGCGCGCACCGGATGCCTTGGCTTCGTTGATATGGCCCATGATCTTGTCGAACTGCGGCTGGGTCGCCACCGGACCCATCTGGGTCGCGGGGTCGAGCGGGTCGCCGAACCTGAGATCGCTGCAGGCGGTCACCAGCTTGTCGACCACCTCGTCGTGGATCTGGCGCTGGACCAGCAGGCGCGACCCGGCGATGCAGGTCTGACCGGTGGCGGCGAAAATGCCGCCAGTGATGCCGTTTACCGCGTTGTCGATCTCGGCATCGGCGAAGACGATGTTGGGCGACTTGCCACCGAGCTCCAGCGACACGTTGTGGAAGTGTTCGGCCGCCAGCTTGCCGACCACGCGCCCGCCCTCGGGCCCGCCCGTGAAGGTGACCTTGGCGATACGCGGATCCGAAACGAGAGCCGCGCCGATCTCTTTGCCGAATCCCGTCACCACGTTGACCACACCCGGCGGGAAACCCGCTTCGGCGAAGAGGTCGGCGAACACCAGCGAGGTGACCGAGGTGAACTCCGACGGTTTGAGCACCACGGTGCAGCCCGCGGCCAGCGCCGGCGCCATCTTCCAGGCCGCCAGCATGAGCGGGGAGTTCCACGGCGTGATCGCCACGACCACGCCCATTGGCTCCTTGACCGTGAGGTTCAGCACATCGCCGTTGCCGTTGGGCACCACACCGCCCTCGACCTTGTCGGCCAGGCCGGCGAAGTAGCGATACCAATCGGGGATACGGCGAATCTGGCCCGTTGTCTCCGAAATGCGTTTGCCGTTGTCCCGGCTTTCGAGCTCGGCCAGATCGTCGGCACGCTCGGCGATCAGGTCCGCCAGTCGGAACATCAGCGCAGCGCGGGCGGCAGGCTGCATGTCGCGCCATGCCGGGTTCTCGAACGCAGCCACCGCCGCGCCGACGGCCGCTGCGGCATCATCGGAATCTCCACGCGGTACCCGCGCCCAGGGTTCGCGCGTGTAGGGAAACTCGCTCTCGAACCACTGGCCCGAGGCGGCGGCGCGGCGTTCGCCGCCGATCAGCATGAGGTGGTCCTGGAGATCGGTCATGGCGAGCCTCAGGGCAGCGCGTGGTCGAAGAGAGTGGCAGGTCCGTCCGCCGCCGCCATGGTGAGTGCACCTGCGGCCAGTTCGTCGGCACGATCCGACCCGAGTGCCGGCGTGACGAGCGATCCGAACTTGCGCATCAGCAGGGCTTCCTGCCGGCCGAGATCCTCGGCGGGAATGCCGACATCCTCGTCACGTTCCAGCCTTTGTCCGTCGCCGCACGTCAGCGTGATCCGTCCGGCCCAGCGGCTCGACAGCTCGGCGCCCTGGAAATGAATGCGCTTCCGGAGCGCGACGAGATCAGGTCGTGTCGCGGTCGCCGCCGTGTAGAGACCGGGATCGCCGACATCATCGCCGCTCAGTGCCATCGCGATCAGGTGGGGCACCGAGAACTTGATGCCCAGGCCGTCCTGCGGATCGGCGATATTGCAGACGCGGTCGTGAGTCGGCAGAAGGCAGATGTCAACCCCGTCCACGTCGTTCGGCGTCAGCCCGTGCTCGTCGCGCAGGGCCAGTGTGGCGGCAATCGCCGAGTGGGTCAGGTAGCAGGCCGGGTAGTACTTGTAGCAGTTGTCCTCGATGCCGAAGCGCCTGCCGGGCGGTGTGAAATCGGGCACGAACTCGGTGCTCATGGCGACACCCATGCCCTGGCGCGATTCCAGCGCATTGTCCGACGCCGTGAGGCCGGAGGCGGCCCAGCGTGCGGCGAGCAGGCCGCTCATGGCAGCGCAGCCCGCATGCAGCGGCTTGGTCATCGTGCCGAAGTTCGCCTTCAGGCCGGACGCCTGCGAGGCCGCGATCGAGAGCGCCGTCGTGGTGCGGGCAGCATCGAAGCCCATCAGCCTGCCGACGGCCGCGACAGCGCCGATACAGCCGACCGTGGCGGTGGCGTGGAATCCGCGATTGTAGTGATCGTCACCCATAATTGCGCCCACCGCGCAGCTGACCTCGGTACCGATCACCAGCGCGTCGATCACGTCCGAACCGGATGCATCGCATGCGGGCGCGGCGGCCAGCAGCGCCGGCACGACGACCACCGTCGGATGGCCGTGGAGGCGCTGGTTGACATCGTCGAAATCGAGCGCATGGGACGCCGCACCGTTCACCAGCGCGGCGAAGGCCGGCGACAGCGTCTCCGCCCGGCCGATCAGGCGCGCCGCGCCGGTCTCGCCGTTGGCGACAGCATCGGCCACAAGCGCCTCGACCAACGGTTCGGCGCGCGCCGCGAGTGTGACCCCGGTCCAGTCCAGCAATGCATGACCCGCACAGCGACGCGCGCGTTCGGAGATCGCGCCGGGCTCGACCGTGGCGACCCAGTGGGCGAGTTGGCGTGTGACGCCCTCAGTAGGACTTGGGCAGGCCGAGGACATGCTGGGCGATAAAGCTGAGGATGAGGTTGGGCGAAATCGGCGCGATGCGGGCCAGCCGGGCCTCGCGCCATTTGCGTTCGATGTCGTACTCGCGTGCGAAGGCGAAACCGCCATGTGCCGTGAAGCAGGCTTCGGCCGCCTCCCACGCGGCGTCGGCCGAGAGCAGGCGCGCCATGTTGGCTTCGGCGCCGCAGGGCTTGCCTGCCTCGAACAGCGCGGTCGCGTTGCGCACCATCAGGTCGGCCGCCTCGAGATGCGCATGCGCCTGGGCCAGCGGAAACTGGATGCCCTGGTTCTGGCCGATCGGGCGACCGAAGACGACCCGCTCGTTGCAGTAGGCGGTGGCCTTGTCCATGAAGTAGCGGCCGTTGCCGATGGCTTCGGCCGCGGTCAGGCAACGCTCGGCGTTCATGCCGTCGAGAATGTAGCGGAAGCCCTTGCCCTCCTCGCCGATCAGCGCGTCGTGCGGCACCAGGACGTTCTCGAAGAACACCTCGCAGGTGTTGTGGTTGATCATCGCATCGATCGACCGGATCGTGCAGCCGTTCTTCTGCGCTTCGTTGAGGTCAATCAGGAAGGTCGAGATGCCATGATGGCGCTTCTCGACCTCGGCCAGTGGCGTCGTGCGGGCGATCATCAGCATCAGATCGGAATGGAGCGCCCGGCTGGTCCAGACCTTCTGACCGTTGATGACGTAGCCTTCATTCGTGCGCTCGGCTCGCGTGCGGATCTGGGTCGTGTCGGACCCGGACGTTGGCTCGGTGACACCGAAGGCCTGCAGCCTCAGCTCGCCGGCCGCAATCTTCGGAAGATACTTCTCTTTCTGCTCCGGGCTGCCGTGCCGGAGGACCGTACCCATCGTGTACATCTGGGCATGGCCCGCGGCTGCGCTTCCGCCGCAGCGGTTGACGGTCTCCAGGATCACCGCACCGGCGCGCAGGGGCAGGCCCGCACCACCGTGCTCCTCGGGGATCAGCGCGGCGAGGTAGCCGGCTCCGGTCATCGCCTCGATGAACGCGGTGGGATAACTGCTCTCGACAGGCTTATCTTCCAGTCCGCGCCAATACGCGCCGGGGAAGTTCGCGCAGAGCCGCGTGACCTGCTCGCGCAGGTCGGCCCAGTCCTCGCCCGTCTCGAAGGTGATGCCCATGGTCAGTGCACCGCGCTCGCAGGCACGAACCCCTTGGGCGGACCGGCCTTCACATACATGCCGAAGGTCGGCTCGCCGGGCAGGTGGCCCGCCATGATGTCGCGCGCGCCGACCAGCTTCTCGAGATCGATGCCTGTCCTGAAGCCCATGGCCTCCAGGAGGAAGACGAGGTCTTCGGTGACGATGTTGCCGGTTGCTCCGGGAGCGTGCGGACAACCGCCGAGACCGCCCATGCCACCATCGAAGTTCCTGACGCCGGCACCCAGCGCGGCATGCACGTTGGCGAGCCCGAGACCGCGCGTGTCGTGGAAGTGCGCGCCTAGGATCACACGCTCGCCGACGATCTCCCGCACCCTGGTGTAGATGCGGCTGACCTGATCGGGGTTGGCGTAACCCACCGTGTCGGCGATGCCGAGCCGGTCCGCGCCTGCCTCGGCCAAGGCTTCGGCCAGCCGGAAGACCTCGTCCTCGGGCACCGTCCCCTGGATCGTGCAGCCGAAGGCCGTCGCGATACCGCCAGAGACCGTGACCGACTTGTCGGGTACCAGCTCGTCGCGCAGCGCGACGATGCGCTTGAAGTCGGCGAGCGACTCCTCGACCGAGCGTCTGACGTTGCGTTCGTTGTGGGCGGCCGACGCCGACATCACGAAGGCGATCTGGTCGGGCTTGTGCGGCAGGGCGAGTTGCGCACCCTTCAGGTTCGGCACCAGCACGGACTGCTGCACATGGGGCCAGCGTTCGCGCGTGCGGCGAACGACCTCGGCGGTGTCGGCAAGCTGCGGCATCAGCTTGGGCGGCACGAAGCTGCCCACCTGGATTTGCGGCACGCCGGCCTGCGCCAGCGCGCCGATCCAGGCGATCTTGTGATCGGTCGGCATCACCTGCTGCAGGTTCTGCAATCCGTCGCGCGGACCCACCTCCTGCACATAGACGTCGATCTGGCTCATCTCAGCATCCCTTGAACCGGGGTTTGCGGTTCTCGTTGAAGGCGTTCACGCCCTCCTGCCGGTCCTCTGTGACGACCAGCCGGTTGTAGGCCTCGAGCTCGAACTGGTAGCCCGTGGCGATGTCGAGATCGCTGGCGACCGATGCCGACCGCTTGATGCGCTGCACGGCGAGCGGTGCATTGCCGGCGATCTCGCGTGCGGTCTCGAGCGCATCGGGCACCAGCGTCTCGGGCTCGCAGAGCTTGTTGACCAGGCCCCAGTCGAACGCCTCCTCGGCGGTGAAGGGGCGGCCCGTCATCAGGATCTCCTTGGCCCGGCGCTCGCCGACGGCGCGGGGCAGCTGCTGCGTTCCCATGGTGCCGGGCAGGATGCCGATACGCACCTCGGTGAGGGCGAAGCGCACGCCGCGCACGGCATAGACGAAGTCGCACGAGAGCGCGGTCTCGCAGCCGCCACCGTAGGCCACGCCGTTGATCGCACCGATGACCGGGACCGGACACTGCTTCAGCGCCATCGCGCCCTGCTCGAAGATCGCGTGCTGGCGGCGCCACTGCGCATCGGTCATGCCCTTGCGCTCCTTGAGATCGCCGCCCGCGCTGAACGCCTTGTCGCCCGCCGCCGTGAGCACGACACAGCGCACATCCTCCTGATCGACGTAGAGCCCGCTGAAGAGTTCCAGCCGCTCTTTGCCCATCTTCGTGTTGGTCGCGTTGCGCACCTCGGGCCGGTTAAGCGTGACCAGAAGGACGTGATCGTCGATCCGTTCGACCATCAGGGTTTCGAAGTCGTCTCTCACAGCGTCTCCTTGAGGTCGTTGTGTTCGCCGAGCTGCGGTGGTGCCGAGCGTTGCGGCGGGCGCACGCCGTCGAAGCTCAACGGCAGGCCCATCATGCGGATGTCGCCGCCGACCAGCTCCTGGAGGATGCCGAGCGCCTCGGTCTGGGGATCGACCAGCATCTCGTCGACCTCGCGCACCGGCGCACACGGCACACCGGCCGCGTCCAGCACATCGATCCAGTGACCGCGCGGTTCGGCCGCCAGAATGGGTTCCAGCACCGCGTTGAGCGCCACGAGGTTGCCGTAGCGCTTCTGGTTGCTCGCGAAGCGCTCGTCGTCGGGCCACTCGGGGTGACCGAGGGCACCGGCGAGTTGCACGAACAGGCGATCGTTGGGTGCGCTCACCACGAGCCAGCCGTCGGCGCAGCGATAGGCCTGGTAGGGCGCCATGCCGCGGGCGCCCGAGCCTTCCTTGGACGGATTGCGGCCGTCGACCTGCACCATCATCGTCTGGTTCGCGGTCCAGGCCACCGCGGTCTCGTAGAGCGAGCCGTCGACGATACATCCGCGCCCCGTCTCCTTGCGCTGGTAGAGCGCCGCCAGAATGCCGATCGCACACCACAGGCCGGTGCCCATGTCGACGATCGAGACCCCGACACGCACCGGCGGCCGTTCGGGTTCGCCGGTCAGCGCCATGATGCCGCCCGACGCCTGCATCAGCGGGTCGTAGCCCGGCTTGTCCTTGTGCGGCCCGACCGAGCCGAAGGCGCCGAGATTGCAATAGACCAGCCGTCTGCTGGCCGCAGTCAGCGTGACCGCATCAAGGCCGTACTGCGCCACCTTGCCCGGCCGCATGTTCTGCACGATCGCATCGGCCTCGGCGGCGACGCGTCGCAGCCATGCGAGATCAGCGGCGTTCCTGAGGTCGACCGTGACCGACTGCTTGTTCGCATTGAGCGCGGTGAAGTGCGACGAACGCCCGTCGGGAAACATGCGACCCCAGCGCCGCGCATCGTCGCCGCCCTGCGCGTTCTCGACCTTGATCACCTCGGCACCGAGCATGCCCAGGATCCAGGAGCAATAGGGTGCCGCGACCGACGATCCCAGTTCGATGACACGGTGGCCCGCAAGCGGAAGATCGAGATCGCTCATGCCGTCAGTCCGCCGCCATGTGACGCTGCATCGGTGGCGCGGACGCCATGGCGACATCCTCGCGCAGGAAGTCCGGTGTTTCCGAGAGGTCCAGGTTGAGATTGCGGGCGAAACGATGCCCGGCATAGACCGCAGTCGCAATGATCGACGGTGCGTGACAGTCGCCGAAGCAGACGACGCGCGGCCCGCCGTTGCGTGCATCAAGCGCGCGGGCGAGCGCATCGTTCGGTGTCATCCCGGCGACCATCAGCACCGTCCCGGCCGGGATGAAACGGTCCGGCCCGCCGTGCACGCTCTTGAGCTCGACTTCCTCGTCACCGATCCCGGCAAGGGCGTGGAACCCCATGATGACGACACCGAGCGACGCCATGCGGCGATGGATGTGGTCAAGCTCCAGGGTGAACTGGGTGTAGGGCGCAATGGATGCCTGCGACGTCACGATCGTGACCGTGTGACCGGCGTTGGCCAGAGCCTCGGCCATGACGCTCGCCATGTAATAGTGGTCATCGTCCCAGATGACGACGGGTCCGGAGGCCTTGGCGCCGTCCATGATTTCGTCGGGCGTCAGGACATGGGGTGCATCGGCACCGGGGATCGGGCTGCGGTGATAACGGCCGATGCCGTCGCGCCGCCAGGTCGCCCCGGTCGCGAGGCCGACCAGCGTCGCCTCGGTCTCCAGCACCGCATCGGCGTCCATCGCGCTGCCCCGGAAGACCCCGACGTTGGTGAGTTTGTCGATCTGGCCGAGGCGCCAGTCGCGCACCCGCGCCCAGGCGGCCAGGCCCGGAAGACGGCTTTCGCGGCTGACGCGCCCGCCGAGCTCATCGCGCGCCTCGGCCAGCATGACCGGATAACCGCGCTCGCCCAGCGCCCGTGCCGCTTCGAGTCCGGCCGGCCCGGCGCCGACGATCAGGATCCGGTCGTCGGTGTCGGCAGGCGCGATGCGTTCGGGATGCCAGCCGCGCCGCCACTCCTCGCCCATGGTGGGGTTCTGCGTGCAGCGGATCGGCGCCACCATGTAGTTGTTGGTCGTGCAGATGTTGCAGCCGATGCACTCGCGGATGTCTTCGGGCCTGCCCTCCTCGATCTTCTTCGGCAGGAACGGATCGGCGATGGTCGGGCGCGCCGCGCCGATGATGTCGAGGATGCCGCGCCGGATCTGCGAGACCATGGCGTCGGGGCTGGTGAAACGGCCGACGCCGACCACGGGCCTGGTGGTGACCTGCTTGACGAAGGCGATCTTGTCTTCTTGTGATCCCTCTTCGCCGAAGCGCGATGTGATCGAGTCCCAGGCCCAGGACGCCACATTCACATCCCAGATGTCGGGCAGCTCGGCCAGCATCTCGACGACCTCGCGGCCCTCGACCTCACAGGTGATGCCGGCTTCGCCCATCATCTCGTCGACGGAGAAGCGGATGCCCACGGCACAGCTGTCGCCGATCGCGTCCTTGGTGTCCTCGAGCAGCTCGCGCAGCAGGCGCACACGGTTCTCGAGCGAACCGCCGTATTCGTCGGTGCGCTGGTTGTAACGCCGCGCGATGAAATGCATCGGCAGCGCCAGAGTGTGCCCGGCATAGACGTTCACGATGTCGAAGCCCATGTCGCGGGCCCGCAACGCGGCCGTGCGATGGGCAGCACGCAAGGTCCCGATGTCCTGTTTGTCGAGCGCCCGGGCATGGGCGGGGATCACGCCGAAGGAGGGAATCAGCGACGGCGCGAGCGGGGTCTCGCGGCTGATCAGGTTGGGTGTGACAAACCCGTTATGCGCCAGCATCAGGCCCGCGAGGCTGCCGTGCGCGTGCACCTCCTCGACCATGCGGCCGACGATGACCGTGTCCTGTTTGTCCCAGATCCGCACGTTGCGCACGTTGTCGGTAGAATGGTGCATGTCGCACTGCTCGGCGAACACAACCCCCCAGCCGCCCTCGGCCTTGATGCCGCGCATGACCGCCCACGGTGAGGGATAGTTGCGGCCCATGCCGCTGCACTGGGGCGTCTGATAGAACCGGTTGGGCGCGGTGACGGGCCCGATGGAGACCGGCTCGAACAGGACATCATGACGGGGATCGCGGGCCATTGGGGCGGTCCGACTCCATCGCAGCGATATTGCATCATAGTTAATATGCTTGCATCAAGGTCAAGGATATTGTGAGGTTCAATCTGTCGATTGCCACGACGAGGACCCGCATGGACACCGGACACCAGCAGTTTCCCCACCTGCTTTCGCCCATCACCATCAACAACGTCACGCTCAGGAATCGTATCGTCTCGTCGGCACACGCCACCCGTCATGCCGAGAACCACGAGATCGCGCCGAAGCTTCACGCCTACCACGCGGCACGTGGCGCGGGCGGCGCGGGCCTGATCATCACCGAGGCCGCCATGGTGGTCGAAGACTCGCTACAGGAGGCGTCGAACCTGTCGATCGCCAACGACACCACCATCCCCTCGTTCCGCCGGCTGGCCGACACGCTTCACGATCACGGCTGCGCCGTCTTCGGCCAGCTCTTCCACCTCGGCCTTGAACAGGCCTACGGCAGCGAGGGACGCCGCGCGGTGGCCTACGGCCCGTCGTTCAGCCCGTCGGAGCGCTTCCACACGGCCGCGCGCGAGATGCCGACACGCATGGTGCGGGAAATCATCAAGGCGTATGCCGATGCCGCCGTGCGTTTCAAGACCGCCGGTCTGGACGGTGTCGAGATTGCCGCCAGCCACGGTTATCTTGTCGCCCAGTTCCTCAGCCCGCGCATCAACCGCCGCAGCGACGACTACGGCGGCAGCTTCGAGAACCGCATGCGGTTCCTGCTCGAGACCTGCGAGGCGGTGCGCGCGGCGATCGGGCCCGACATGACCATGGGAATCCGCATCTCCGGCGACGAGTTCGTGGGCGACGGGCTGGAGGCGCCCGAGGTGATCGCGGTCTGCAAGACCGCGGGATCAGCGGGTGGTCTCGATTACTTCAACGTCACCTCGGGCTCGTCGCGCCAGATCGGCGCGGCCACCCTCATGGTTCCGCCGATGGGCACCGGGATGGCGCTCACCGCGCCGTTTGCCGCGGCGATGAAGCAGCACGTCAGCCAGCCCGTCATCGCCGTGGGCCGGATCAACCACGCGCCGGCGGCCGAAGAGGTCATCGCGACCGGCCAGGCTGACCTCTGCGGCATGACCCGCGCGATGATCTGCGACCCCGAGATGCCCAACAAGGTGACGCAAGGCCGGGTCGAGGACGTGCGCATCTGCATCGCCTGCAACCAGGCCTGCATCGACCGCATGCACCGCGGCCTTGGCGTCTCCTGCATCCAGAGACCGGAGACCGGTCGCGAGCTGACCTACGGTACACTCGTGCCGGCCGGGACGCAGAAGCGTGTCATCGTTGCGGGCGGTGGGCCCGGTGGCATGAAGGCCGCCATGACGGCGGCACGGCGCGGCCACAGGGTCACGCTCTACGAGAAGGAAAGCAGGCTCGGCGGTCAGGCCATGCTGGCCCAGCTCCTGCCCAACCGCGCCGAGTTTGGCGGTATCGTCACCAACTTCACCCGTGAGATGGAACTGGCCGGTGTCGAGGTCGTGAAGGGTCAGGCCGTCGATCACGCGCTGATCGAACGCGAACAGCCCGACGCCGTGGTTGTCGCGACCGGCGCCACGGCCAACCGGCCCGACATGGAGGAATTCGGGGACGCCCATGTCGTCGACACCTGGCAGGTGCTGCAGGGCGCCAACACCGGCCGGCGGGTCGTCATCGCCGACTGGCGCTGCGACTGGATCGGCCTGGGGCTGGCCGAGAAGCTCGCCCGCGACGGCTGCCATGTCCGGCTGGTTTCGACCGGCCACATCGCCGGCGAATCGATTCCGCGCTACACGCGCGACATCTGGCTCGGCACCATGCACTCGCTCGGCGTCGAGATGATCCCGCTCGCCAGGCTCCATGGTGCCGATTCCGACAGCGCCTACTTTCAGCATATGGCAAGCGGCGAGGCGGTGATCTGCGAGGAGGTCGACACCCTCGTGGTGTCCCAGGGCCACGCACCCGTGACAGGTCTCGAACAGGCACTGGAGGACTGGACCGGTGAGGTCCACGTCATTGGCGATTGCCTGGCTCCGCGCACCGCCGAGGAAGCCGTGCTCGAAGGTCTGGAGGCTGGCGTCGCGATCTAGCTCGCTCTCGTGTCATACTGGCCGGCCCCCGGCCCTGAGTCGGGGGAGAGCCAGGACCTCCTCACGCGCAGGCGTTGCGGACCGGGATTTCGGATCGTCGGTCCTTTGGCCTCCGTCCGGGATGACACGTTGACCGGGTGATCCGGGCCGCAGCAGGCCGGGGGCCTACGAGGCCGATCTCATCGCGCGCTGCGCCGCCATCGTGGCGGGCGACACGCCCTCGCAGTACTGCCGCAGCCTAAAGACCGTCGCAGGTGCGCGAGAGCGGTTACGAGACCAGAACCGCGCGGGGCAGGGCACGGATCGTTCCATCCCAACCGGGGTAGCGGTGGCAAGCAGGAAAGGGGGTCAAGACCCGGCAGCAGGCCGGAGGCGAGCACGATGGCGCGGTTAGGTGGCGGATGACCAACTCCCATACAGCGCGGGGGCGCGCTACGTCACGGTTCGGCCGATCCGCCCGATCGCGAACCCTGCTCGAAGCGCGGGTAAACTCCGATCGACAGCCAGCGCGCCGGAACGGTGATGAAACGCTCCGCACCGTGGGGCGCCATGGCGTCATAGGTCAGTGAGTCGCCCGGCTTCAGCGGAAACTTGCGCTTGCCGTGACGAAAGATCACCTCGCCCTCCATCATATGCATGAACTTGTAGCCCTCCTCCTGCAGCATCGGATAGGGCTCGGACTTCTCGTCGACGGTGATGATGAAGGGTTCGATGCCAATGGTATGGCCCAGGTTGTGGCCGACCAGTTCGAAGATCTGGTTACCGCGGGTGCCGCGCCGGTCGGTCTTCAGGCCCTTGCCGGCGGGGACAAAGGAGACATAGGGCCGCTTCTGCAAGCGGTGGAGAAACATCGAGGCCGGCACGTCGAGCGCCTCAGAGATCTTCACCAAGGTCTGGAGCGAGGGTGCCACATCGCCCTTCTCGATCTTGGTCAGCATGCCCGCCGAAACACCCGACATCCTGGCCAGGCGCGAACCCGTGAGACCGCGCTGGTTGCGCCAGAACTTGACCTCCTGGCCTACCGCGGCCTTGAGGTCTTCACCGTCCTCATGGCTGTCGAGCCGGCCGGCCGCGACTGCAACGAGAGCGGTGCCGGACTCGCCGTCCCACACCGTGGCGATTTCTTGAGGGTCAACCAAGGATTTCTTCATGTTCAATATGATTGCATATTGATCAGTGCGTTGCCACTCTCACGGCAGCAGTGGAGGAACCGCCATGAGCGTGATTGCCCGACGAGACGCCGAACGGATGCGGCAACGGCCGGGACCTGACGACCGTGGTCTTCCCAACGCGTGGTTCATCGATCCCGACCATATATCGCCTCGAGCAGGAGAGCCTGTTCCGCCGTGGCTGGATGCTGGCCGGTGTCGAGGGCCAGATTCCGGAGAACGGATCGGTCATGGAGACCGAGGTTGCTGGTTTTCCCCTGATTTTCACCCGCGACGGCAAGGGCGAGGTCCGGGCGTTCCAGAATGTCTGTCCCCATCGCAACGCCAACACGGATCGCAAAGCCGGACCGATCGACCACGGCGAGCAGTTCGCGGCCGGCGGCGAGAGCGCGCGCTTGCGCCGCATCAATCTCGACGAGACGCAGCTTTCTTTTGCCCGAACAGGCGGTATCGTGCGCATCCGCGGTGCGGTGCCGCCCGTGTTGCTGACCAGACGGAGACGTTCATGCTTGCACTTGCGAAGCGCGCCACCCGCGCGATCTCCGATCTTTCCCGGGACGAGGCCGGACTTGTGAAGACCGAGCGAATGCTGCTGTGGGGTGTTGTCGCGATGGCCCTTGCCACGGCGCTCCTGCTTCTGGGTGCCGATATCATGGGCTGGTTCGGTGTCGAATCGCCGGTCGACGACGAGGCCTGACGCGACGACATGAAACGCGAAGTTCTGCCCTTCGTCCCCGATGCCTGGGTCGATGAGACCCACACCGACCCGCAGGACGGCGGCGTCGGGCGTGTCGGCTATGAGATCAACTTTAACCGCTACTTCTACAGATACACCCCGCCCCGCCCGCTTGAGGAGATCGACGCCGCGTTGAAGGCACTGGAAGCCGACATCGCGGGTCTGCTGCGGGAGGGGGTTGGGTGATCTACTGGGACGAAAGCGTTCGGTCGTCGCTACGCCCTCTCAAGCACTGTTGCCTTATGAATCCAGTAGTGCTCCCAGAAACAACTGATCCAGACTGGGAGTTCGACTACATCGACATTGGCAGTGTTGCGCTGTTGGAAGGCGTAACGCACAAAGAGCGAATGCGCTTCGCCGCGTCCCCCAGTCGTGCCCGCAAACTGGTTCGTGAAGGCGACATCCTCGTATCGACTGTTCGCACCTATCTGAAAGCGATTGCCGCAATCGAACCGGCAGACACTCCTCAAGTTGCCTCTACAGGGTTCGCCGTTCTTCGCGCCAACAAGAGCACTGACGCTCGCTTTCTGTATCGCGTCGTTCAATCAAACCCATTCGTGGAACAAGTCGTTTCGCAGTCCACGGGAGTCAGTTACCCAGCGATCAATCCTTCAACGCTATCAAAAATTGAAGTCCCGCTCCCCGCCCTCGCGACCCAGCGCCGGATTGCCGTGTTTCTGGACCGGGAGACTGCAAGACTGGACCTTCTGATCGGGAAAAAGCGTGGGATGCTGGAGCTTCTGGGGGAGAAACGATCCGCGCTGATCGCCGCCGCGGTCACAGGCGGTCTCGATCCGGCATCGGGTCAACCCGTCGTCGCCAAAACCGCCGCCCGCCCCTCTGCTGCGGGAGGGGGGCGGGTGAGCGAGCTCACACAGAAACGGAGAGAAGTCAGGCAACGCCTGATCGAAAAGAACGGGTTCCTGAACATCCCCGAAAACTGGGGCGTCGAACGCCTGCGATTTCTGTTCACTGAAAGCAAAGAGCGAAACGGGAAGTCGCCGATTGGTGAGATGTTGTCCGTTTCGGAGTATCGTGGCGTCGTGCCGCGCGAATACGAGAACGAAGAGCAAAAGCGAACCGACGAAGATTTGAAGAACTATCGCGTCGTGAGACCGGGACAACTCGCCGTTAACTCAATGTGGTTGAATCACCTCGGTTTGGGCGTATCCGACCACACTGGGCATGTAAGTCCAGCATATGACGTCTATGATATTTCAGATCGATTGGACCGTCGTTTCGTGCATTACCTGATGCGCTCCAACTATTACCTGAAAATCTATCTGCGTTACCTATACGGCATCCGCCCGAACTCGTTCCAGATCAAGTCCAACGATTGGGCATCGATCCCTATCATTGTCCCCGACCTCGCGACCCAGCGTCGGATTGCCGGGTTTCTGGACCGGGAGACCGCAAGGCTGGACCTTCTGATGGCGAAGATCGACGCTTCCATCGACCTTCTCAGGGAACGTCGCGCCGCCCTGATCACCGCCGCAGTCACGGGGCAGATCGACGTGCCGACCTCTGCCAAATCCGACACCCCCGGCACCCCCGACCACCCCCCGACGGACCCCCCGACGGACACCATGAACGCCCCTCAGGAGGAGACGAGCGCATGACGGAGAAACCCCACACCACCGCCGACATTCATCGCGAGGCGGTCTTCGAGGAACATATCGTCGCCCGCCTGACCGCCGATCAGGGATATATCGAACGCGCTTCCTGCCCTTCAACCGCGGGCGCGATGGCGGGGCCGGAAACCCCGATATCCCCGGCGAGAACCGGGTTGCCTGGCTCTACAGCGATCCGCCCGACGGGAAGGCGGTCTTCTCGCGCGATGTGCTGCTCGACCTGATCGGGCGCTTCGTTCGCCTCGAACGCCCGGACGGAAAAGACGGAAATGAGGCGCTGATCTTCCCCCGCTTCCAGCAGCTCGACGCCGTGCGCAAGGTTCTCGCCGACGCCCGATCAAGGGGCGCGGGACAAAACTACCTGATCCAGCCCGGCAACGCCCACTGCGCGGCTGCCCAGGTTCACGATATGCCAGGCGTTCACGAACCCATCGTCAGACGCCTACTGGTACATCGGCGAAATGTCGCCGCGCTTCCGGTCGGCGCAATGTCGGTTATGGTGGCGCACCCTTCGGACAGGAATACCGATGACCGCGACACCGCTCGACCGGCCCGGGACCCGCAAGGGGCTCCTCGCCTGGTGCCTGTTCGACTGGGCCAACTCGCCCACGCCCACGGTGGTGATAACCTTCGTCTTCGCGCCCTATTTCGCGCGCGGCATCGTGGGCGACGAAGCCGAAGGCCTGGCGCTGTGGAGCTGGGGCATCGCGGTCTCGGCGCTCATCATCGCCGTGCTTGCGCCGGTCACGGGTGCCGTCGCGGACGCGGCCGGACGCCGCAAGCCCTGGATCCTTGTCTTCACCGTGCTGACCGTGATCGCGACGGCCCTGCTCTGGTTCTGCGCACCCGCTGAGAGCTGGATTTTGCCAACGCTGATCCTTGTGGCGCTGGTCAACATCGGCTTCGAAACCGCAACCGTCTTCTACAACGCCATGCTGCCCGATCTGGCTGACAAGAGGAACATCGGACGGATTTCGGGCTGGTCCTGGGGCCTGGGTTACGCCGGCGGCATCGCCTGTCTGACGCTCGCGCTGGTCGTCTTCATCATGGCCGATCCCGCACCCTTCGGCCTCGACAAGGAGGCCAGCGAACCCCTCCGCGCCGTGGCCCTGCTGGTCGCGCTGTGGCTTGTTGTTTTCGGCTGGCCGCTCTTCGTCTGGACACCCGATCGGCCCGCCGCACGCGCCCCGCTTGGCGACTCCGTGCGGTGCGGCATGAGCCGGCTGGCCGCGACCGCACGCGAGCTGCGCAAGCACCGGGTCATCGTGCGGTTTCTGATCGCCCGCCTGCTCTACATCGACGGCCTCAACACGCTCTTTGCCCTGGGTGGCGTCTATGCCGCCACCGCCTTCGCGATGGACGAGGAGGGCGTGCTGACCTTTGCCATCGCGCTCAACATCACCGCCGGCCTGGGTGCGGCCGCTTTCGCCTGGATGGACGACATCGCAGGCGCCAGGAAGACGCTCATCGTCACGCTCTCCTGCCTCATGGCGGTGAGCCTCGCCATCCTGCTGGTCGAATCGGCGCTCTGGTTCTGGATTCTCGGGCTTGTGCTCGGCATCTTCATCGGGCCCGTGCAGTCGGCCAGCCGCTCGCTCATGGCGCGCCTGGCGCCGCCGGAGATGACTGGCGAGATGTTCGGGTTCTTCGCGCTCTCGGGAAAGCTCACCAGCTTCGCCGGACCGCTGCTCGTCGGCATCGTCGCCTACGCCACCGACAGCCAGCGCCTGGGCATGGCCGTCATCGTCGTGCTGATGACACTGGGACTCTTCGTTCTGCTCAAGGTCCCGGAACCGGGGCGGGGTTAATCCCCGACCGACTGCGCGCGCCACTCCTCGCGGGTGACGCGGTAGCACGGCGTGTCTTGGCCGTAGCACCACATCGTGCCGCGGTCGGAGAACCCGGCTTTCCTCAGCACATGCCTGGTCGGTACGTTCCCCCTCGAAGAAGGTCGCGACAACGCTTCGCAGCGGTGTCTGCTCGAACGCCATATCCACCAGCCTGCGGCAGGTTTCGGTGGCATGACCCTTGCCCCGGGTCCTGCGCTTGAAGCAGTAGCCGATCCCGATCCCACCCTCGGGAAACGCGCCGGGTTCGACGAGGCTGTTGTCAGTGTCGTCGCTGTCGATCGGCAGGGGCAGAAGAAACAGACTGCCCAGCTTCACGGGATATGCTCCAGAGGCCCTGGCCCCGCATCAGGCGGGGCAGCTTGCCGACGGTGCCCATGGCGTGGCGCATGAAGAGGCGCTTGAGCGGCGGCACGCGGTTGACCACCGCGAGACCGAGATCGCGGGCCAGCGCGACCGGCGGGATGGCGTTCGAGAACAGGCGGTTCAGGCTGTCGGTGACCGCGACCATCGTCATCGTGTCCGTACGCCGTCCGCGCGCATAGGTTTCGAGCAGGCTCGCATCGCCGGGCTCCAGGCCCAGCTTGCGCCCGTCGGCCAGAACCTCAGCCAAAACGGCGATGTCGCGGATGCCGAGATTGTAGCCCTGGCCGGCGATCGGGTGGATGCCGTGCGCCGCATCGCCCACCAGCAACAGCCGATCGTCGTGCAGGCTCGAGGCCACGACCAGGTTCAGCGGATAGCTCCAGACCGGTCCGATCACCTCGAGCCCGCCGAGGAAGTCGCCGAAACGCCAGGCGATCTCCTCCAGGAAGCGCGCGTCGTCGAGTTCGAGGACGCGCTGCCCGATGTCGTCCTGTTCGGTCCAGACCAGCGAGGCGGTGTTGCCCGGCAGGGGTAGAATGGCGAACGGGCCGCCCGGCAGAAATCGCTCATGGGCAATGCCCCGGTGCGGTCTGTCGTGACGGATCGTGCACACGATACCGATCTGGCCATAACTCTCGTTGACCGCGCCAATGCCCGCCATAGTCCGCATCGGCGAGGCTTTTCCGTCACAGGCGACCACGAGACGACACCGAACGCGGCCACCGTCATCCAGAACCAGAGTCGCGCCGGCGCTGTCGCGCTCCAGCGCGGCGACTTCGGCGGGCGCGATCATCGTCACGCCACCGCTGCTTTCGACGGCCGCATCGAGCGCGCGGCGGATGAAGCGGTTCTCGAGGATCCAGCCGAGCGGGTGGTCGCCGACCTCGGCGTGATCGTAGTGCAGGAAAAGCGGTGCGTCGCGGTCCGACACGCGTATTTCCAGGATCGGTTGTGCGTGGGGTTCCATGTCCTCCCAGGCACCGAGACCGTCGAGCACCAGCCTGGCGCCGTAGGCGATCGACGAAACGCGGCCGTCGAAGGCGTCCGACAGCGCCGCCCCGGGGCTGCCGCGCTCGATCACGGCTACGCTGAACCCGGCGCGGGCACATGCCAGCGCCGCCGTCATCCCGTTCATGCCGCCGCCCACGACGGCGATATCGAAGCTCTTGCTCATGGCCCCATTCAACACCCGTGTCCGGGGGCCTGTCATCACTGGCCCCCTCACATGTGCGGTGCTAGAGCATATCCCGTTCAGATGGAATCAATCCGAACGGGTGAAGATGCCCCGAGTCTTCAGATGCAGAGCAGACTTGCAACCGGCGGGGAGACGACCGTGACGGCATGGCACGACATGACGGGTCTGGAGCTCGGCACGGGCATCGGCGCAGGCACGATCGATCCCGTCGAACTGGCCGAGGACTTCCTCGCCCGTATCGTCGCGGAAGATCCGGGCAAGCTCGTCTTCATCCGCCTGGCCGAAGACCGCACACGGGCCGAGGCCGAGGCCGCGCGCGCCCGGCAGAAGGCCGGCCTGCGACGCGGTCCGTTGGATGGCGTGCCCGTCTCCTGGAAAGACCTCGCCGATGTCGCCGGCGTCGAAACCACCATGGCGACAACAGCGCTCAAGGGTCGCATCCCCGAGACCGACGCGCTGCTGCTCAACCGCGCGACCCATGCGGGCACCGTCTTCCTTGGCAAGACCAACATGACCGAGTTCGCCTTCTCGGGCCTCGGCATCAACACGACCCACGGCACGCCGGCCAACGCCTGCGATAGCGTGACACCGCGCACCCCGGGCGGCTCGTCGTCGGGTGCGGGCGTGGCAGTGGCACGCGGGCTGGGTCCGATCGCCATCGGCAGCGACACCGGCGGGTCCGTGCGCATCCCCGCCGCGGTCAACGGCGTCGTCGGGCTCAAGACCACGATCGGTGCCCTGCCGCTCGACGGCGTGCTGCCGCTCTCGCCCCTGCTCGATACCATCGGCCCGCTGACCGCCGACACGGCCGACGCCGCCGCGATCTGGTCGGTACTCTCGGGCCGCCCGATGCCGGACCTTTCGGGCACCGACCTCAGGGGCCGTCTCTTCGTCGCCGTCGAGGACTCGCTCTGGTCCGACGTCGATCCCTCCATCGACACGGCCTGCCGCCAGGCCGCCGCCAAACTGGAAGCCGCCGGCGCGACCGTCGAATGGCGCATCGTGCCCGAACTCGACGAGGCGATGGAGGCGATGATCTCGATGGGCGGCCTCGTCACCACCGACGCCTGGTCGTGCTGGTCCGGGACGGTCGAATCCGATCCCGACGCAATCCACAAGTTCATGCTGCCGCGCTTCCGCTCGGGCACGAAGCAGGCGGGGCACGATATCCTGCGCCTGCTGCGCCGGCTCGATGATCTCTCCGCGTCACTCCACCGCAAGCTGGCCGGCTGCGACGCCATGATCGCACCCACCGTGCCGGTCATGCAGTCGGCCATCGCCGATCTGCTCGACGACGAAAAGGCCTACACCCGCGCCAACGTCATGAACCTCCGCAACACGACGCCCGGCAACCTGACCAGGCTCTGCGCGCTGACCCTGCCCTGCGGCACCGACGACCTCGGCATACCCGCGGGCCTGATGCTCATGCAGCGGCCGCACCAGGAAGAGGCACTGCTGCGCCTCGGTGTCGCGGTCGAGGCGGCCTTCGGGGGATGAGCGATCCCAACGAACCCGACAACAATGCGAGGCTGCGACTGCGCGATATCCTGGCAGTGGTCGGCTCGATCAAGGCCTGTGCCCATGCGCCGGTCTCGTGGCTGGTGCCGTTCGCGTTCCTGCCCTTGCCGTTGCTCCCGGGCGGCGGTCTGCTGTTCGGCCAGTCGATGCCCATGCCGATGATGATCGGCTTGGCTGCGGTCATTCCGGTCTGGGCCCTTCTGGCCCTGCGCGAGATCGTTCTGGTGCGTCGGGCGTACCATGGCATGTTGGCGCGTTTCGACTGATGCAGGCGTCATGACGTCACCCAACACCGGCACGCCGGCCGATCCCCGCATCGAAGCGGCGCGGGAGTATGCGGAGCCGGGCGAACCGAAGCGGTCGGGCGGCATGCATCCGCATGTCCTCGGCATCCTGCTGGTCATCCTCGGTCTGGCGCTGATCAGCACCTCCGATGCGATCGCCAAATGGACCATCAAGGACCTGCCGACCTACACGGTGATCATGGCGCAGGCGCTCGGCCTCATCGTGCTGGGCGGGATCGTGGCGAAGGAACCGAACCCCGCCGTGCTGATCCGGACGCCCGATCCCCGGTGGCAGATCGCACGCTCGGTCTGCCAGCTCGGCAGCGGACTGGCGTTCTACGCCGGGCTGCAGGTGCTGCAGTTCGCCGAGGTCGTGGCGATCCTCTTTGTCGGTCCGCTGATCGTGACCGCCATGGCGCACATCTTCCTGGGCGAGCACGTCGGACCGCGCCGCTGGGCCGCCTGCTGGGTCGGGCTCGTCGGCGGGCTGATCATCGTGCGGCCGGGCACCGACGTGATGGGCTGGGCGGCGATCTGGCCCGTGCTGGCGGTGACCTTCTGGTCGATCTACATCGTCATCACGCGAAAGATTTCGCCGCGCAACAGCACCGGCAACATGATGCTCTGGGCCTCGGTGGTGCCGCTGCTCGCGATGGCGGTCGTCGTGCCGCTGACCTGGGAGGTCCCGACGATCTGGCAGTGGGTCGGCCTTGTGGGCATCGCCTTTCTCTCGGCCGCCAGCAACGGCGTCACGATCCATGGCTACGGCATGGCGCCGGCATCGCTGCTCGCACCCTTCACCTATCTCGAGATCGTCGGCGCAACGCTCTTCGGCTGGTTCATCTGGCAGGAGTTCCCCGACGTCTGGACCTGGGTGGGTGCTGCCATCATTGTCGCTGCCGGACTCTACGTTCTCAGGCGCGAGACCAGGGCTGCGAAACAGACATGAGCGTGCGCACGACCGCGGACACGAGCCAGGCCGTGCTGCCCGGCATCGCGCTCTACATGGTCGCGCTCACCGGCGTGATCGGCGCCACCACGGTCGGCAAGATCGTGATCGACACGATGACGGTCTGGCAGATCGTGCTGGCCCAGATGCTGGGGCTCCTGGTGGCCGGATTCGTCTTCGGCCGCACGCTCAACATCATCCGCCTGCTGCGCACCAACCATCCGTTCATCCAGATCGCGCGCACGTTCTGCCAGTTCGGTGCCGTGGTCTGTTTCTATCACGGCCTGCCCCACCTGCCGCTGGCCGACATCACCGGGATCATGCTGCTGCTGCCGCTGGTCATCACGGCGCTGGCCGCCCTGTTGCTGGGCGAGCAGGTCGGCTGGCGTCGCTGGACCGCCTGTGTCACCGGTCTGCTGGGCGCCTTCCTGATCGCCAGGCCCGGCATGCCCGGGACCGATCCCGGGGCGCTGTGGCCCTTCGGCACCGTCGTGCTGTTTGCCTTTTACACGGTGCTGACGCGCAAGGTGTCGGCCGACGATCCCGCACCCAACTCCATGGTCTGGGCAGCACTGGCCACGGTAACCGTGCTGGCCCTGGCGAGCCCGAACTACTGGGAGGCGCCTTCGGGATCGGAATGGCTCGGGCTGGTCGGCATCGCGGTCTTCTCCGGCGTGGCGAACAGCGCACGCATCAAGGCGCTGGGGTTGGCGCCGGCCTCGGTGCTGGCGCCCTTTGGCCATACCCAGATCGTGACCGCGACGCTGGTCGGGCTGGTGGTCTTCGATGACCTTCCCGATGCGCTGTCCTTCGCCGGCATCGGCATCATCGTGGGCGCCGGCCTCTATGTCTGGCATCGCGAACGGGTGCGCGGCGCGGCGGCCCAGGCATGAGCGACCGGCCCGGCCTCGGCGGGATCGGGATCGGGCTTGACTGTATCAACCCGTACTGAAGCGCACTGACGCGTATTGACGTCGCACTGGCGCCCCGCAGAGCTGGCCGGCAAGGCTGGACCGCGGGTGGGTCCTTGCACGATGTCTGCTTGAGGCCCTTTCGCAACAACGACATGGAATTGTGCGACTCAAAACGAGATTTTGCCTTTCTCATGGGTTCAGGTTAAGCTTGTTGCCTGCCGTTGCATCGACAGGTGAACCGTGATCAGCGACAAGCTCGACGATCTTCAGGACTATCCGTTCTGGCGCCTCAATGCCCTTCTGGAGGGTATTCCGCTGCCAGAAGGCGAAACCGAGGCGATCCCGATGTGGATCGGCGAGCCGAGGCACGGCGTGCCCGGGATTGCGCGGGCCCCGCTGCAGGGCAGTTTCGACGGCTATGGCATCTATCCTCCGGTCGAGGGCACACCTGCGGTGCGCCGGACCATGACGGCATGGCTCAACCGTCGCTACGGCCTGCCCGACAACCTGATCGACCCGGATCGTTCGATGCTGCCGGTCCAGGGCACCCGCGAGGGTCTCTTCATGATCGCGCTGGCCGCCGTGCCGCGCGCCAGCGGTGGCAAGGTACCGGCGGCCCTGATGCCCAACCCGTTCTACCAGCCCTACAAGGGCGGGGCAGTGGCGGCCGGCGCGGAGCCCGTCTTCCTGTCGTGCACGGCCGAGACCAACTTCCTGCCCGATCTCGACCGGACCGAACCCGCGCTGCTCGACCGCGCGGCAATCTTCTATCTCTGCTCGCCCGCCAACCCGCAGGGCACGGTGGCCGATCTCGCCTACTACCGGCGCGCTGTCGATCTTGCGCGCAGGCACGATTTCCTGCTGGTCTCCGACGAGTGTTACGCCGAGATCTACGATCGTGCGCCGCCGCCGGGCGTGATGCAGATCTGCGCCGAGGACAACGACCTCTCGAATGTCGTCTGTTTCCACTCGCTCTCGAAGCGCTCCAGCGTGCCGGGTCTGCGCCACGGCTTCGTCGCGGGCGATCCCGAATTTCTGGCGGCGTTCCTGCGCCTCAGAAAGTACGCCGCGGCCTCAAGTGCCATGGCGCAGTATGCCGCCGCCGCCGTGCTCTGGTCCGACGAGGCGCATGTGTCGGAGAACCGTCGCCTCTACCGTGAAAAGATCGACATGGCCGAGCGCATTCTGGGCAACCGCTTCGGGTTCTTCCGTCCGCCGGGCGGCTTCTTTCTCTGGCTCGATGTCGGCGACGGCGTCGAAGCGGCCAGGCGCCTGTGGGGCGAGGCCGCCGTCAAGGTCCTGCCCGGACGCTATCTGGCGGAAGACCTGCCCGACGGCTCCAACGCGGCGGCCGCCTACATCCGGGTCGCGCTGGTGAGCGATCCCGAAACCACGGGGACCGGGCTGACACGTATCGCCGAGACCCTCGGCCAGAGGTAATCCATCATGGCCACACGCAACGCACCCGCCCCTTCCTTCCGGCTCCTGTCCTTCCGGCTTCTGCCGCCCGGGGCCGCGGCCTGGCTGCTCCGGCGCGGCGCCGAGATACTCGGGATCGCTCTCGCGCTCGGTGCGGGCTGGCTGCTGATCGCCCTGGCAACCTGGGATGGTGCCGATCCCTCGTTCGGTCACGCCACCACGGCCGAGGCGCTCAACACCGCAGGCCGGTTCGGTGCCTTCGCCTCCGATCTCGTCTTCACCTGGGTCGGGGTGCCCGGCTTCCTGCCCGTTCTCGTGTTCTGCGCATGGGCGCGGCGGCTCACGGTGCGTCACGCGTTGCCCCATCCGATGTGGCGGGCTGTCTCCATTCCGCTTGCCGTGCTTTTCCTGGCGCCCGCGCTTGAGTTTGCCGGCTGGCCCGGTGCGACGAGCCTGCCCGCCGGTCCCGGCGGTCTGACAGGCGTGCTGATCGCCGGCCAGATTGCCGACCTTGCCTTCGTGCAGGGTATCGCCGTCGGCTGGGTCGTCCTTGCGCTCGGCATTCCCGGTGTCGTCTTTGCGGCCTTTGCGACCGCCCTGCCCTGGACCGACGTCGCCACCATGGGCCGGGGCCTGAAGGCGTGCGGTGTCTGGCTGATCGCCAGCCTTCGTGAAGGCCTGCCGCATCTCCATGCCGGCACGGCCTCGGGCATTGCCTTCCTGCGCGAGCGCCTGCGCCGCGCACCCTTGCCCGACGAGGACGGCGAGGACATCGTGCCGGAACCCGCGGCCCCGAAGGCCGCACCGAAGCAGGGCGCCCGGAGCCGCGTGCAGCAGCGCGCCGATACGCCCGGGAAGACGAAGCGCAAGAAGCCCGTGCAGCAGACCTTCGCCTTCGATCCCGATGCCGCGTTCACGCTGCCGCCGAACGCGCTGCTGGTCGATGTCGATCCCTCGACCCGCAAGAAGATCGATGAGGAGGGCCTGGAGCAGAACGCCCGCATGCTCGAGGGCGTGCTGGGTGACTTCGGAATCCGCGGCGAAATCGTCGACGTGCGCCCCGGGCCGGTCGTCACGCTCTACGAACTCGAGCCTGAGGCCGGCATCCGCGCGAACCGCGTGATCGGCCTGGCCGACGACATCGCCCGCAACATGTCGGCGATTTCGGCCCGCGTCGCCGTGGTGCCCGGGCGAACCGTGCTCGGCATCGAACTGCCAAACGCCGACCGGGAGATGGTTGCCCTGCGCGAACTGATGGAGACCAGGGACTTCACCAGGCAAGGCATGAGGCTGCCGATTGCGCTGGGCAAGCAGATCTCCGGCGTGCCCGTGGTCGAGGACCTTGCCAACATGCCGCATCTCCTGGTCGCGGGCACGACGGGCTCGGGCAAGTCGGTCGCGGTCAACGCCATGATCCTCTCGCTGCTCTACCGCATGACACCCGATCAGTGCCGCCTGATCATGATCGATCCGAAAATGCTGGAGCTCAGCGTCTACGACGACATCCCGCATCTCCTGACGCCGGTCGTCACCGAGCCCGGCAAGGCGGTGATGGCGCTCAAATGGACCGTGCGCGAGATGGAGCAGCGCTATCGCGCCATGCAGAAGATCGGCGTGCGCAACATCGACGGTTTCAACAAGCGTGTCGCCGAGGCCCAGGCCAAGGGGTCCGCGCTGACCCGCACCGTGCAGACCGGCTTCAACGCCGAATCCGGCGAACCTGTCTTCGAGGACGAGGTCATCGCCGAAAAGCCGCTGCCCTATATCGTCGTGGTGGTCGACGAGATGGCCGACCTCATGCTGGTCGCCGGCCGCGATATCGAGGGTGCGATCCAGCGTCTGGCCCAGATGGCGCGCGCCGCGGGCATCCATCTCATCATGGCAACGCAGCGTCCTTCGGTCGACGTCATCACCGGCACGATCAAGGCCAACTTCCCGAGCCGCATCAGCTTCCATGTCACCTCGAAGATCGACAGCCGCACGATCATCGGCGAGCAGGGCGCCGAACAGCTCCTGGGCAAGGGCGACATGCTCTTCATGCGCGGCGGCGGCCGCCTGACCCGCATCCACGGCCCCTTCGTCTCCGACGAGGAGGTCCAGCAGGTCGCCGAGTTCCTGCGCCGCCAGGGCGGGCCCGAGTACATCGAATCGGTCACCGAGGAGGCCTTCGACGCCGGTGGCGGCGATCCCGGCGGCTGCGAGAGCGGCGCCGATGGCAAGGACCGGCAGCTCTACGATCAGGCCGTCTTCCTTGTCACCAGGGAACAGAAGGCCTCGACCAGCTTCATCCAGCGCCACCTCAAGATCGGCTACAACCGGGCGGCCACCATCATCGAGCAGATGGAACGCAACGGCGTCGTCAGCGCCGCCAACCACGTCGGCAAACGCGAGGTGCTCGCCGCCAGCCCGCCGGAACTCCAGGCATCGGATGCGTGACCGGACCGGCGGGTGCCAGCGCGGCACCGTGCGGGGGTGTCCGACGGACCCGGGCGTTCGATTTACGGAAATGGGATGATCCGGGGGATGATCCGGGACTTGGCGGGTTGTTCCGGGATGTGTCGGCGTCGATCATCGGTCCGCCTCGCGGTCGGTGCGCTTGCCGATCTGGCGTGCGCCGAACCACCACAGCACGGTGGTCGTGGTGAGATACAGAATGGTGTCGATGACGCGGGAGTGAATGTTGATCTCGGTCGTACCACCGCCGGGCGGCGTGATATTGGTCACATAACCGCCGTCCAGCGTAAAATAGACTATGGCGGTCAGCCCGAGGAAGGCTACGGTCAGCAGCGGGCGCAGCAGGCCGCGGATGACATTGACAAAGACCATAGACGGGACCATGGCCGGGCCGTCGCCGGGCCGCGACCAGCGCAGCCCGGGCTCTTCATGGGACGCCTTCAGGGCGGCGAGCTCGTCTTGCATCCTGGCGTTCTCGGCCTTGAGCTCGTCCTGGATCCTGACGATCTCGGCTCTGAGCTCGTCTCGCATCCTGTCGTTCTCGTCCTTGAGATTGTCTTGCATCCTGGCCAGCTGGGCCTCGATCGTAGCCCCGCGCTCGGCCAGGGCGGCCCTGGCTCGATGGAGCTCCAGATCGTGCCTGCGCACCCTGATCTCCTGCCTGTGACGCTGACGTGCCTGAAAGTAGTCCGTGGCGGCGCTGACAAACGTGCCGAGCAGGCCCGTGGCACCGCCGGTGATGAGGGCGGTCAGAGTGTCATCTATCATGATACGACCTCCGGGATGAAGGAGGCGGCAGCACCATCACATGCAGCCGCACATGAAGCCGCACGTCGCGGGCGGTATCGCGGTGAAGGGTGCCGAGGGGGTCCATGGTTCAGGAATACCATGCCGGCCCGGAGGCTGACAAACGCCGATGTGTCGCTTTGCCTTCCGGACCCTCGCCGCCGGGTCGTCGATGCGATCGAGGGTGGCCTGTCGGCGTCTGCGGCGGTGGTGCGAGAGGGGCTCGCCGGTGCCCGAACGGCAGGGCCGGGATGGCGTTCGGGATGACATTCTCCGGGCTCAAGGCCCTGCTCCGAAAGGCTGCCGCAGCGGGACAGGATCAACGATCAACACGATCAGATTGAAGACACTCCGGCAAGGCCCGCAGAGGAAGCCGGTTCGGCAAGACTTGTGTGGCGTGCTTGCGTGACATACTTGCGTGATGTCAGGGATTTCGCGGGGTTTCCGCTTGTTCGGCGGCCTTTCGAGGCGCACAAGGGTCGGGTTCCTTCCGTTCCGCGGGATCAGCCATGTTCCAGATCTACCTGCCGATTGCAGAGATGTCCGTCGATATCCTCCTGCTGCTCGGCATGGGCGGAGCGGTGGGCTTCCTGTCGGGCCTGTTCGGTGTCGGCGGCGGTTTCCTGATGACGCCGCTGCTGATCTTCATCGGCGTGCCGCCGCCCGTGGCGGTGGGCTCGGAGGTCAACCAGGTGGTCGCGGCCTCGGTCTCGGGCTTCATGGCGCACTGGCGACGACGCCAGGTCGATTTCAAGATGGGCAGCGTGCTGCTGGTCGGCGGCATGGCCGGCTCGGCCTTCGGTGTCTGGCTGTTCGGACTGCTCCGGCAGCTGGGCCAGATCGACCTTGTGATTTCGGTCTCCTATGTCGTGATGCTGGGTGCCATCGGTTTGCTGATGATGGTCGAGTCGGTGCGCGCGATCCTGCGCCGCAAGGACGGTGCCGCACCCCGCAGGAAGGCGCACATCCACCGCTGGGGCCACGGCCTGCCGTTCAAGATGCGCTTCCGCGCGTCACGGCTCTACATCAGCGCGATCATGCCGATCCTGCTGGGCTTCCTGGTCGGCGTGCTGGCCGCGATCATGGGTGTCGGCGGGGGCTTCCTGCTGGTTCCCGCCATGATCTACCTGCTCGGCATGCCGGTTTCGATCGTGATCGGCACCTCGCTCTTCCAGATCACCTTCGTCACGGCCGTCGCGACCTTCCTGCACGCCACCAGCACCCAGACCGTCGATGTCGTGCTCGCCGGTCTGCTCACGCTGGGGGCCGTGATCGGTGCGCAGTTCGGCACACGGGTCGGCGCGGAGCTGCGCGGCGAGGAGCTGCGCGGATTGCTGGCGCTGGTCGTGCTCGGGGTCTGCGGCACCCTGGTCTACCGGCTGGTTTCGGAGCCATCGAGCCTCTACAGCCTTGCCGTGGTGGGGCTGCATTGAGGCGGCTTGTGCTCATCACCGCCCTTGCGGCGCTTCTCGCCGTGCCCGGCGCACCCGCCCGGGCCCAGGAGCTGATCGCCGATCTGTCGCGCCATCTGATCCAGATCACCTCGGATTTCACCGGCACGGAGCTGCTCGTCTTCGGCGCTATCGAGAGCGGGGGCGAGAGCGGGGGCGGGGGCGATGTGGTGGTCATCGTGCGTGGCCCGCGCGAGGCGCTGGTGGTGCGCAAGAAGGACCGGGTGATGGGCATCTGGATCAACACCGAATCCGCCCGTTTCCATTCGGTTCCGACCTTCTACGGCATCGCCTCGACAAGACCGCTCGACGAGATCGGCGCGCCGGAGATGCGCCGGCTGATGGAGATCGGCCTCGATGGCCTCCGGCTCACACCCGACGAGGCGCTGACGCCCGAGGAAGCCGAGGAGTTCCGGATGGCGCTGATCGCACTGCAGCAGTCCGAGGGGCTCTACCCGACCGAACCCGACACGATCAATGTCGTGGGCGGGCGCCTGTTCCGGGCCGTCATCCCGTTCCCCGCCAGCGTGCCGGTCGGCACCTATATCGCCGACACCTTCCTGATCCGGGACGGCGAGATTGTCGCCGCGCAGTCGTCGCCGCTCACGGTTGACAAGGCAGGCTTCGGTGCCGACATCTTCGACTTCGCCCACCGGCAAGCGGCGCTCTACGGCATTCTTGCCGTCATCGCCGCTGTTCTGGCAGGCTTGGCGGGCAATGCCCTGTTCCGGCGCCCCTGATGGGGTGCCCCCGATCAAGTGCCATTGGTCGGGTGCCACTGGATCGGGCGGCGGAGATCGCCCGGCAGCGAACAACCCGAACGGAGTGACATGACCGATACGTGACATGACCGATACAGGCACCAGCACGGACCCGCGCGCCGACCATGTCGCCGGTGAGGTCAAGTTTCTCGTCTGCGTCGACGGCTCCCCGCCGAGCAGGGTGGCGACGCATTACGCCTGCCGCCGCGCCAGGACCACCAACGGCCGCGTCGCCCTGCTGCATGTCGTCCAGCCGGTCGACTTCCGCCAGTGGTCGGGCGTCGAGGAGATGATGCGCGAGGAACGCCGCGGCGAAGCCGAGGACCTGCTCAACGCCATCGCCGCCGACGTCAACGGCTGGGCCGGGGTGATGCCGGAACTCATGGTGCGCGAGGGCCGTATCGGCGACGAGGTTCTGGGCGCCATCGACGACGACCCCACGATCGACCTGCTGTGCGTCGGCTCCAATCCGGAAGAAGGCCGCGGCAGGCTGGTCTCCTTCCTCGCCGGCCATCTGGCGGGCCGCCTGACGATCCCCCTGGTCGTGGTCCCGGGGACGCTGACCGACGAGACGATCATCAACATCACCTAGCGCCGGTGCGTCCCGGCGAAGCCTGCGGCTTCGCTTTTTTCCTGTTCCCTCAGTCGCCGGGCGCGTGCTCCGCACGCTTGGCTTTCGCCGCTGGCGCGGCGGGGACGCGGGGGTGTGCATGTCAGCCATGCGTCGTCCGGCTTGACCGGGTGACGGCGATCACTATGTTGACGTGGACCGGGTCGGGACCGGGTTGCCCCTGTTTCGGGGACATCGTTCCGACAGGAGCGCCGGGAAACGGGAGACGACGGTGTTTATCCAGACCGAAGACACGCCCAATCCGCTGACCCTGAAGTACCTTCCGGGCCGGGCCGTGATGGCGCAGGGCACAGCCGATTTTACCGATCGGGCCGATGCCGGGCGTTCGCCGCTGGCCCATCGCCTGTTCGACGTCGAAGGTGTCGACGGCGTTTTCCTAGGCAGCGATTTCATCTCTGTCACCAGGACCGAGGCGGCCGACTGGCAGGTCATGAAGCCTGCCATTCTGGGCGTCATCATGGAGCACTTCATCGCCGGACGCCCGGTGATCGACAGCGACGACGCCGCGGCCGAGGAGAGCTTCTCCGAGAACGACGCCGAGATCGTCGGCCAGATCAAGGAACTGCTCGACACCCGGGTCCGCCCGGCGGTCGCACAGGACGGCGGCGACATCGTGTTCCGATCCTACGACAAGGGCATCGTTTCCCTCACCATGCAGGGTGCCTGCCAAGGCTGCCCCAGCTCCGCAATGACCCTGAAAATGGGCATCGAGAACCTTCTGAAACACTATATTCCCGAAGTCGTCGAGGTCCGCCCGGTCATGTGACCGCGGGCCACGCCGCGCCGTTGGAGGACGGGCGTGGCGCGGACGATACGGGCTGCCCGGGGGCTGCCTCATCATGCACAGGATTGCACTCTCCGGTGTGGCCGTGCTGGCCGCCTTGCTTGTGCCGTTCGAAGCGCGCACCACCTCGGTCGGCGGGGCCGCTCATGACAGGGCTGCCGCCGACGGGGCCGCCCATGGCGCGACGATCCGCCCGGTTCCGAGCGAAATCCGGCTGCCCGTGGAGACGCGGAGCACCACACCGGTGCCGGGCGCGGTGAGCGAGACCGGGGCCCTTGCGGTTGATGCCGCCCTGACCCAAGCCGGGCTGACGGTGGATGCCGTGCGCGAGGGCGATTCGCTCGTGCCGCGCGTCTACGTCGCCGCCATGCCCCGGGATATGGCCGAGATCGGCCAGGCCGCCGACAGGAAACGCATCTTCATCAAGGTGATGCTGCCGCTGGTGCTCGACGCCAACGAGCGCATTCTCGCCGACCGCGCGCGGCTGCTCCATCTCAAGGACAGGGTCGACATGGGCCGGGTGCCCAGCGCCGAAGAGCAGGCCTGGATCGACGAGCTCGCCGCGCTCTACTACGTCGACGACGGCGACCTCCACGAGCTGGCGCGCCGGGTCGACGCGATCCCCGCATCCCTGGCGCTCGCCCAGTCGGCGCTGGAGTCCGGCTGGGGCACGTCGCGTTTTGTCCATGAAGGCAACGCGGTGTTCGGCCAGCGCTCCTGGAATGCCGACGACGGCATCGTTCCCGGGGCACGTCCGCCCGGTGAGACCCATGTGGTCAAGTCGTTCGACGGCCTGAAGGACTCGGTCTTCGCCTATCTGGTGAACCTGAACCGCCATCCCGCCTACGAGCATCTGCGCGCGATGCGTGTCGGTCTCCATGCCCGGGGCGAGACACTCGACGGCTGGACCCTGGCCGGCGGTCTCGACGAATACGCCGAGGCGCCCGGGTATGTCGATCTGATCCGCTCGGTGATCCGTCAGAACGACCTGACCGATTTCGACAGCGCGCGTCTGGCCGACCTCGCGATTTGATCGGATCAGGCCTGACTCGGCGGGATCCGGTGGGTTGGGGCGCGCTAGCCAGCGCCGCCCGGCACGACAAACGGGATCCCGAGCCAGCGGAACCGGCTGTCCCCGGCCGGGATCGTGCAATTGATGCGGCTCCGACCGGGCGGGAATGGCCGATCGAGCCTCAGCTCGACCCGGCGCGCGCCGATCATCCCAAGCGTCACCTCAGCGCCGTTCGAGGCAAAACATGCCAGGCGATGGAGCGGCCCCGCCGACTCCAGGGCCGTGAACCCGACAGCCGGGGGATTCGGCTGGCCGGTCGCGATGGGCATGTCCTGCGGCACGATCCCGGTGGCGGGCAATGGCAGGGTGTCGATGACGGTCGCGAAGCGATCGGCCGCGCCGTAACGTTCGTTCATGGCGAATCGCGGCAGGGTGAAGCGGTTCGCGCCGGCTGTCGCGACACCGGAGTGCTGCCCGAAGGCGGCGATGTAGCCCGCGTCCCGCACCATGCTGACGAGTTCGACGCCGTATTCGCCATAGGGGTACGCGAAGAGACGGGGCACCTCGCCGAGCTCCTGCAGGAAGGTCGCGGCCATGCGGACCAGATCCTCCTCCATCGCCGCCCTCGTCATGAACGCCATATGGTCGTGCGCCGCACCGTGTGCGCCAATCGCCGCGCCCCCGGCCTCGAGCAAACGGATGTCGTCCCAGGTCAGCGCCCCGCCGACCTGGCCGACCGCATCGGTGCTGACGAAGACGGTAAAGGGCAGGCCGGCAGCCTTCAGGCGCGGCAGAGCCTCGGTGACGATCGACCGGTCGGTGTCGTCGATCGTGATCGCGACCGTTCGATCCGGCAGGGGGCGGCCCTCGACCAGCGCCAGCGCGACCTCCTCAAGCGGCAGGACCGTGTGGCTCCCGCTCGTCAGGCGTTCGATGTGGTGTTCGAACTGGTCGATGCGGATGCTGGTCGACGGCAGGCGGTCCTGGCCGAACCGGTGATACATCAGGATCACCGCAGAGGCGGGATCGGCGGCGGCGGCGGCAGCAGGCAGCGCCGTCAGGGCAGCCGCGGCCAGGAGACCCACGGCGACCAGGCTTCGGAGACACGCCATGAACCGGCGCGACGACAACGCTCCCGACCTCATCCCCAACGACGCGCGCACGAACGACACGCGCACGCTATCGCGCCGGCGGAACCCCGCCGCACGGCTTTCGACACGCTCGCCCGCGCGGCTCATCCCATCATGCCCGTGCCTGCGGCGCGGTCGGTGAGAAGAGGATAACGGCGCGGCTGGAAGAGCTGGTAATGCCACCATTCGCGGACATACCAGTCGAAGCCGGCGGCTGTCATGATGCCGAGCAACAGCAGCCGGTTTGCCCGCGCGGCGGGGTCGAGCCCCGGTGCGTCGTGATGGCCGTTCCCGGTCAGGTCGTCGACCGGCCCGCCCATGTCGCATTCCGCACCGGCCTGGTCCATCAGCGTGACATCGACCGCAACCCCGCGGCTGTGGGGCGAACCGCGCCGCGGATCGGCAACATAGTCCGTGTCGGGCGTGTGGTTCCACAGGGCCCACTGCGCTTCGGACGGGCGAAAGGCGTCGGTGATCCTGAGCCGAAGGCCCTGTTCGGCGGCATGGCCGATTGCACGCTCCAGGCACAGCGCGGCATCGGGGTGAAGGAAGCAGCGCGGTGCGGCATAGATGCGTCGGCCCGTGACATTGTCGTCATGGCCATAAACCAGGTCGACCACCACATCGTGGCCGGGCGGGGCGATCTCGACAAGGGCGGCCATGGCGGCGTCTCCGGTCAGGCCGATGCAGTCTAGCCCGGTCACGCTGCGCCACGCCACGGCCAGGGATGCCGCAAGGCTTTCGGCGCTTCATGGCGGCTGCTTCGACGAGGCCTGGAGCGCGGCGTCGATCGTCAGGGTCCTGAACGGCACGGGTGCGGGTGCCCTGATCGCGCATGACGACGACGACCTGGGGTTTGCCATCCACCGCACCGTTGCCGGCGAAGCGGAGCTGTTGACCATCGGCGTCCTGCCGCGCGCCCGTCGCCACGGCGTCGCGACACGACTGGTTGCCGCCGTCCTCGACCGGGCGGCTGTCGGCGGTGCGTCGCGGCTGTATCTGGAGGTTGCGCGCGACAATCGGGCGGCCCGGGCGCTCTATGCCCGTCACGGATTCCGTCAGGTGGGATGGCGCAAGGGTTACTACGACAACGGCCGCACGGATGCGCTCACCATGGCTGTCGATCCCGGTCAGGGCATATCCCGATCGGATCGGACCGATCTGCGATAGGATCCGCCTTGAGTGCGATGCGCTCTAGCTCTTCCTCAGGACCAGACGCCAGACCGGGGAGCCCTCGGCCTCCGGTTCCAGCGACAGGATCGCGTGGCCGTGCTCCTCGACCGAACGCGGCACGTTGCCGAGCGGCTCGCCGTCGTTCAGCCGGACCTCGGCCACCTGGCCGGATTCCATCCGCTCGATCATGAGCTTCGTCCTGACGAAGGTGAGCGGGCAGACATCGGACGTGATGTCGAGTGTGACGTCGGGCGGCGGATCGTTGGGAACGGTGAGAACAGTGAGAACAGTCATGGGCGGGTGTCGTTTCCTGCTTTGCCTCGCGCCAGCCAAACCCATATATGGGATCGAGACCGAAGCCGCGCAAAGCCCGCCCGGACGGCGTGGCGGCAGCGGACCGAAGGGGTTAGACTGAAGGAGTCGGGCTGAAGGAGTCAGGCTGAAGGAGTCGGGCCGAAGGGGTCAGACACAGGAGCCCGCGAGCCGGGGAGGATGCGCCGGTCGGTGCCCATGCCGACCGTCCAGCACACATATGACATCACCGATCGAGCAAGCCTGTATCGACAGGGGCCTGAAGATGACCGGGCAGCGCCGCGTCATCGCGCGCGTGCTGTCCGATGCCCAGGATCACCCCGATGTCCTGGACGTGCACCGCCGTGCGGCGGATATCGACGAACGGATCAGCCTCGCGACGGTCTATCGCACCCTGCGCCTGTTCGAGGATTCCGGGATCATCCAGAGCCACGCCTTCGGCGGCGGCCGGGCGCGTTACGAGGCGACCGACGACGACGAACACCACGATCACCTGATCGATGTCGATACGGGCGAGGTCATCGAGTTTCTCGACGAGGAGCTTGAGGCCCTGCAGGAGAAGATCGCCACAAGGCTCGGCTTCAGGCTGGTCGATCACAGGCTCGAACTCTACGGCAAGGCGGTGAAGCCGCGCGCGGACCGCCGCGAGACCTGAGGCCGTTCCGTTCGTTCCATGAGCAATCGCGAATCCAGCCACCAATCCGGGCATGAATCCGATGTGGCTCCGCTTGAAGCCGGTATCATGTCCGGGGGGCTGGAGCTCAGGCTTGCACGCACCGAAGAGGAAGTCCGGGCGCTGCAACGCCTGCGTTACCGTGTCTTCTATGAGGAAATGAACGCCACGCCGATCGGCACCATGGCCGCCGAGGGTCGCGACTTCGACGATTTCGACACGATCTGCGATCACCTGATCGTGCGCGACCCCAAACGCGAGGGCGAGGCATCGATCGTCGGGACCTATCGGCTGCTGCGCCGATCGGTGGCGGAACAGCACGGCAGGTTCTACACGACCGGCGAGTACGACATCGCGAAGCTCCTGTCCGTGGAAGGCGAACTGGTCGAGCTGGGCCGCAGCTGCGTCGATCCGAACTATCGCGCCGGCGGGGCCATCACCGCCCTGCTGCGCGGGCTGGGTACCTATGCCGACCGGTACGACATCCGGATCATGTTCGGCTGCGCCAGTCTGCACGGCACCGACCCGGACGATCTTGCCCTGCCGCTCTCCTATCTCTCGTATTACCGTGCGGCGCCGGACGCGCTGCGCCCGCGCGCGCTGGACGATCTCTATGTCGGCATGGAACGACTGCCGGCCGAAGCGGTCGACGAAGCCAGGGGGTGGGCGAGCCTGCCGCCCCTGATCAAGGGATATGTCCGCGCCGGCTGCCGCTTCGGCGACGGTGCGGTGATCGATCGCCAGTTCAACACGACCGATGTCTGTGTCGTGCTCGATGTCTCGACGGTCAACGACAGGTACAGCAAGCGCTACCGCGACCTTGAGGGCGGAGGCGGGGGCGAGGACGGAGACATGGCGATGGACGGGCACGGCGGCGGATGATGACCGCGGTCGCCATGGTGCGGGCAATCGCCTATCTCGGCTTCACCGCCGCCTGCCTGCCGATCCAGCTCGTGCTCGTCGTGTTCGGCGCCAGGGCAAGCCACGCCTTTCCGCAGTTCTACCATCGCATCGTGCTCGGGATCGTCGGCATCAAGCTCGACATCCGCGGTCGACCGAGCCGCAAACGGCCCTGCATCTACGTCGCCAACCACAGCTCGTATCTCGACATCGAGATTCTCGGTTCCCTGATTCGCGGCAGTTTCGTCGCCAAGGCCGAGATCGGCGCGTGGCCCTTCTTCGGCCTGCTCGCCAGGCTCCAGCGCACCGTGTTCGTCGACCGGCGTCGCAGCCAGGCCGGCAGGCACAAGACGGCGATCGAACAGCGGCTCGACGCCGGTGAGCGGCTCATTCTCTTTCCCGAGGGCACCACGGGCGACGGCAACCGTGTGCTGCCCTTCAAGCGTGCGCTCTTCGCCACCGCACAGAAGCGCGTGCGGGGCGAGGCCGTCACGGTTCAGCCGGTCTCGATCGCCTATGCCGGCTTCTCCAACCTGCCGATGGGCCGGGAGCTCAGGCCGCTCTACGCCTGGTATGGCGACATGGAGCTCGTGCCCCACGCCTGGCAGATGTTGCGGGGCGGCGTCGCCACGGCGATCGTGCAGTTCCATCCCGCGCTCACGATCGACGAGACCGGCGGCGACCGGCGCGCCCTGGCCGAACGCTGCCACGGCATCGTCCGTGAGGGTGTGGCGATGGCGCTGACCGGTCGGTTGCCGCCGCGCCGGCGCAGGGGATCGGGCCGGCTGAAGCGCGCCGGGGCCAATTGACTCCGCGCCGTCTGCCAGGGCATGATCCGCCAGAGGGCACACATGCCGCGTGCCCGCGATGCGAGACAGGCGCACGTGAGGACGCAGACGTAGAGGACGCAGACGTAGAGGACGCAGACGTAGAGGACGCAGACGTAGAGGACACGGGCGTACACGAGAACACGGGCGACACGAGCGACACAGACGCACCCACAGGCGACGCTGCCCGGCGTCCCAAGCGCGATCCGCGATTGCCGAGAAAACTCTTCATCAAGACCTACGGCTGCCAGATGAACGTCTACGACTCCGGTCGTATGGCCGATCTGTTGTCGCCGCTCGGGTATGAGGAGACACAAGCGCCCGAAGGTGCCGATCTCGTCATCCTCAACACCTGCCATATCCGCGAGAAGGCCGCCGAGAAGGTCTATTCGGAGCTGGGACGCCTGCGTCCGCTGAAGCAGCGACGGCGCAACGACGGCGGCGACATGCTGATCTGTGTCGCCGGATGCGTCGCCCAGGCCGAGGGCGAGGAAATGGCGCGCCGGGCACCCGCGGTCGATCTGATCGTCGGGCCGCAGACCTATCATCGCCTGCCCGAACTGGTCGCCCGCGCGCACCGCGCGGCGGGGGCCGTGCTTGATACCGACTTTCCGGCCGAGTCGAAGTTCGATCACCTGCCCGCCGAACAATCGGCCGACGGCCCGACGGCGTTCCTGTCGGTTCAGGAAGGCTGCGACAAGTTCTGCACCTTCTGCGTCGTGCCCTACACCCGGGGTGCCGAATTCTCACGGCCTGCCGGGGCCGTGCTCGCCGAGGCGCGGCACCTGGCGGCACAGGGCGTGCGCGAGGTCACGCTGCTGGGCCAGAACGTCAACGCCTATCACGGCGAAGGGGCCGACGGCGGAACCTGGAGCCTGGCACGGCTGATCCGCGCGCTCGCCGACATAGCCGGTCTCAAGCGCATCCGCTACACCACGTCCCATCCGCGCGACATGTCCGACGATCTGATCGCCGCCCATGGCGAGATCGAGGCCCTGATGCCTTATCTGCATCTCCCGGTCCAGGCCGGCAGCGACAGGGTCCTCAAGGCCATGAACCGGCGGCACACCGCCGATGCGTATCTGCGTCTGATCGAACGCATCCGCAGCGCACGGCCCGATATTGCCATGTCGGGCGATTTCATCGTCGGTTTCCCCGGCGAAACCGATGCCGACTTCGCCGCCACGCTCGCGCTTGTGCGCGAGGTCACCTACGCCCAGGCGTTCTCGTTCAAGTACAGTGGCCGGCCCGGGACGCCGGCCGCCGGTGCGGCCATGCAGGTTCCCGAAGACGTCAAGTCCGATCGGCTCAGCGCCCTGCAGCAGTTGCTCGACGCCCAGCAGGCGGCGTTCAACCACGCCAGCGTGGGACGCCGCTGCACGGTGCTTCTGGAACGGCCCGGCCGACACGCCGGACAGCTCGTCGGTCGCAGCCCGTGGCTCCAGGCCGTGCATGTCGAGGCCGATGCCGCACGGCTCGGATCGATCGTCGGGGTCAGACTGACCGAAGCGCGCGCCAACAGCCTGACAGGTGTCCTGACATCAGGCGGTTCCGAGGCCATGGAGGATGCCATGGACGAGGTGGCCTGATGGCGGACACGGCCTCCCCACGGCCCCGCCCGCCCACGCCCCGCCCGGTCGAGGCCGAGGTCATGCGCTATCTCACGTTCGACGACAACGGGCTTCTGACCGCGCTTTACGGCGCTCACGATCGTCATCTGGCGCGCATCGAACAGCAACTCGATGTCGCGATCACCTCGCGCGGCAACCAGGTCGCGATCCGTGGACCCGCATGGTCGGCGGACACGGCGGTCGGTGTGCTGAACCAGCTCTACGGGCACCTCAAGAGCGGGCTCACGGTCGCACCGGCCGATGTGGACGCCGCGCTGCGCTTCGCCGCCGGCCCGGTCGGGGAGACCGAAGGGGACGCCGCGACGATCGGGATCAGGACGCCCAGGAAGCGGATCGCGCCGCGCTCGCGCAACCAGGCGCGCTATCTCAAGACCCTGCAGGAGCGCGAGATGGTCTTCGCGCTCGGCCCGGCCGGCACGGGCAAGACCTACCTCGCCGTCGCCATGGCGGTCTCGATGATGGAGGCCGGCAAGGTCGACCGCATCATCCTGTCACGGCCCGCGGTCGAGGCCGGCGAACGTCTCGGCTTTCTGCCCGGCGACCTGCGCGAGAAGGTCGATCCCTATCTGCGCCCGCTCTACGACGCGCTTTACGACACGATGCCGCCCGAGAAGGTCAGCCGGGGGCTGGCGAGCGACACCATCGAGGTGGCACCGCTGGCCTTCATGCGGGGCCGGACGCTGTCGAACGCCTTCGTCATCCTGGACGAGGCGCAGAACACCACGCCGGTCCAGATGAAGATGTTCCTCACCCGCCCGGGCGAGAATGCGCGCATGGTGGTGACGGGCGATCTGAGCCAGGTCGACCTTCCCGGCGGCGTGCGATCCGGTCTCGCCGATGCGATCGGGGTGCTTGACGGGATCGAGGGGATCGGCACCATCCGTTTCAGCGATGTCGATGTGGTCCGCCACGAACTCGTCGCGCGTATCGTGAGAGCCTATGACGCGCGCGAAAGCGGTAAATCCGCGCGGCGCGGGGTGGGGCCGGGGTGATGGACAGTAATCCGTGATGGACAGCATCCGCGATGGATAACATCTGATGGACGACGACCAATCCTGCAGTACAACCGGCGGGGGCGCGTCCGTTGCGATCGATCTCGCCATCGACGACCCCGCCTGGCTCACGGCGCTGCCCGGTGCGACAAGCACGGCGCGCGCTGCGCTGACCGCCGCCCTCGATGCGGCCTGTCCCGGGTGCCCGGCGGAGGTCACCCTCGTGCTGGCCGACGACGGCAGGGTGCGCGACCTCAATCGCGCCTGGCGCGGCATCGACAGGGCGACGAATGTGCTGTCCTTCCCGTCGGTTGCCCGGCGCGCGGGCGAGGCACCGCAGCGCGATCCCGGCGACCCGCCGGACGCAACGGTGGGTCTCGGCGACATCATCGTCGCGCGCGAAACCCTGATGCGCGAGGCCTGCGAGGCCGGACGGCCCGCCGATCACCATCTCTCCCACCTGGTCGTTCACGGCACGCTGCACCTGCTGGGTTACGACCATGACGACGACGGCGACGCCGAAGTCATGGAAGCGCTGGAATGCGATGTCCTGGCCGGTATCGGCGTGCCCGACCCCTATCGCTGACCCGCCATGGCCGATCGATCACCCGGTTCCCCGACCCCTGCGAGCACCGGCTTCGGCGGCTGGCTGCGCAAGCTGATCGGCGGACGCAACGGCGAAAGCCTGCGCGAGACGGTCGAGGAGATGCTCGACGAGGACGAGGAGGACGGCTCGACACTCTCGGCCACAGAACGCGCGATGCTGGCCAACCTGCTGGCGTTCGGCGAACTCCGGGTTGACGACGTCATGGTTCCGCGCGCCGATGTCATCGCCGTCGATGAGCAGGCGGCGCTCGACGATGTCGTCGAACTGGTGCGGCGGGAGGGTCATTCCAGGCTGCCGGTCTACCGTGAGACGCTCGACGATCCGATTGGCATGATCCACGTCCGCGACCTGCTCGACCACTGGGGTGCGGAGCCGCCGGGAGCGCCGCTCAGCGCCATCACACGACACGTGCTCTTCGTGCCGCCGTCGATGCCGGTGGTCGACCTGCTGATCAGGATGCGGACCTCGCGCACCCATATGGCGCTGGTGGTCGACGAGTTCGGCGGGATCGACGGGCTCGCCACCATCGAGGACCTGGTCGAGCCGATCGTCGGCGAGATACGGGACGAGCACGATACCGACGACGGCGACCTGCTGAGCGAACGGCCGGGCGGCATCATCGAGGCCCATGCCCGGGCACCGGTCGACGAACTCGAACGGATGACCGGCTGCGATCTTCTGAACGACGAGAAGGAAGAGGACATCGAGACCGTCGGCGGTCTGGTCTACGCCATGCTCGGGCGCATTCCCTCGCGCGGCGAGCTGATCACGCACAGGAGCGGCCTGGGGTTCGAGGTCGTCGATGCCGATCCGCGGCGGATCAAACGGCTGCGGGTCCGGCGTGGTGCAGGCCGCGCCTGATCCGGCGAGCGCCGGGCGGCTGGAGACCCTGCCGGCCCGCCTTGCAGCGCTGCGATCCTGGCGGCGCGCCCTGGTGCTCGGCCTGCTCGGTGCCCTGACCGCCGCCGCCCTGCCACCGTTCCACATCCTGCCGGCGGCACTGGTCGGCTTCACGGGGCTGGTCTGGATCCTCGACGGTGCGGGCGCAAGCCGGCGGGCGTTGTTCGACGGCTGGTTCTTCGGTATCGGCTGGGCGCTGGCGGGGTTCTCCTGGATCGCCAACGCCCTGCTGGTCGATGCCGATCGCTTCGGCTGGCTCTATCCCGTCGCGCTGCTGGCCATCGGGGCGGGGTTCGGCGTGTTCCCTGCCGTCGCCGCCCTGGCCGCCCGCCTCGTCCCAGCGGGTGCCCCGCGGATCGTCGCGCTCGGCATCGCCTGGCTCGTTCTCGAATGGGTACGAAGCTGGATCCTCACCGGATTCCCCTGGAACCTGATGGGGACCGCGCTGGCCGTCTCCGACGCCATGATCCAGCCGGCGGCCTGGGGCGGGCCCTGGTTGCTGAGCGCCATTGTCCTGGCCGCGGCGCTGGCGCCCGCCTTTGCCGCCCGCGAGGGTGCCCTGACACCTAAGCGTGTCATGGCTGGCCTGGGCGTCTCGGTCGGGCTCCTGGCGGCCACTTGGGCGGCTGGAACATGGCGCCTTTCGAGCGCCGGACCCGAGGCGGCCACGGGACCGGTCATCCGCATCGTCCAGCCGGCCATCGCGCAGGCCGACAAATGGCGCAGCACCCTCTACCAATCGCATCTTGCGACGCATCTCGCCCTGAGTCTCTCGCAACCTGCGGGCGAAACGCCGGCCGTCATCGTCTGGCCCGAGGCTGCGGTGCCGCACAGCCTCCTGCGCGCGCCCGAAACGACCGCCCGGCTGGCCGCCGTCGCGCCGGACCGGGGCCATCTCCTGATCGGTGCCGTACGCATCGAGCGCGACGCCGAGGGTATCCTAAGACCCTACAACAGCCTTCTGGCGTTCGATGCCGGGGGGCTCGTCGACAGCTATGACAAGCACCATCTCGTGCCCTTCGGCGAGTATGTTCCGGGCCGCGGTATCCTGCCGGTCGAGAGGATCGCGCCCGGCGGTGTCGATTTTGTCCCGGGCCCCGGCCCGAGCGTCATGCACCTCGATTCTGCGCCGTCTTTCGCACCCCTGATCTGTTACGAGGTGATCTTTCCGGCCGGGATCGTCGGCGACCGGGGCCGACCGGCATGGCTCCTGAATGTCACCAACGATGCCTGGTACGGCCATTCGACCGGGCCCTACCAGCACTTCGTCGCCGCGCGTATGCGGGCGGTCGAGCAGGGCCTCCCGCTTGTACGCGCGGCCAACACCGGCATCAGCGGGGCGATCGACGCCCGGGGCCGTGTCGTCGCGAGCTTGCCGCTGGGCCACCGCGGCGTGCTCGACCTCGTCCTTCCCGGCCCGCTTCCCGAACCCACGCTCCATGCCCGAATCGGCGACGGGTCGCTCGCGGGACTTGTCTTTCTCGGCGCGGCCGGGCTGGTCTGGACCTTGCGGGGGCGCAAGGCTGCGGGTGGGCGAGCGGGCGGGCGGGCGGCGCTGGCATCGCCGGGTCGATCGGGTTAGGTTTGCCCCGACAACAGCCTCCATCGGGCGCAGAGGTGCGGGGGCAACACGAAAGAACGGCACGAAAGAACGGTATGTCATGGCAAGCAACCCCAATCCGATCGACATTCATGTCGGTGGCCGCGTACGGCTGCGCCGCACGCTGCTCGGCATGAGTCAGGAGACGCTGGCAGAGGCTCTGGGACTGACGTTCCAGCAGGTCCAGAAGTATGAACGCGGGGCAAACCGCATCGGTTCGAGCCGCCTGTTCAAGCTGTCGCAGATTCTCGACGTTCCGGTCGATTTCTTCTTCGACGCCATGGCCGAGGAGACCGCGCGGGCGGGCGGTGCAGCGCCGCCGGACAGCCGGCCCGAGGATCCGTCCGGACCGGATGCACTGACCAGGCGCGAGACGCTGGAACTGGTCCGCGCGTACTATCGCATTCCCGACGACAGGCTGCGGCGCAGGGTGTACGAACTGGTCAAGGCCGCCGGACCGAAAGACGGACCGAAAGACAGCCCGAAGGACAGATTGCAGACCGACTGACCGGCCTGCAGCGCGCCCGAAACGCAGCGTCAGATCGCCTGACCGACAGACATGACCTGACCGACAGACATGACCTGACCGACAGACATGACTTGACCGATAGACATGCTTCGGCGAGTGTCCGGCGCGGCAGCCACCTTGCAGGGCCGTCTTTCGCGAAGGGGGCGGTTGGCAGAGCGGTGCCCTTTCGACATGTCGACGATCCGAAATCCGAGGGGGAGGGGCGAGCGTGGCCCGAAGCAACTATCTGTTCACCAGCGAATCGGTCTCCGAAGGCCATCCCGACAAGGTCTGCGACCGCATTTCGGACGCCGTGGTCGATGCCTATCTCGGGGCCGATCCCGATGCGCGGGTCGCCTGCGAGACACTGACCACCACGAACCTGATCGTCATCGTCGGCGAGGTCCGGGGACCGCATGGCATCGTCGAACAGGTCGAGGCGCTGGCGCGCGGCGCGGTCAGGGCGATCGGCTACGAACAGGACGGGTTCCACTGGAAGAACGCCGAGGTTCACGTCAGACTTCACGAGCAGTCGCGCGACATTGCCCGGGGCGTCGACGCCGCCGGCAACAAGGCCGAGGGTGCCGGCGACCAAGGCATCATGTTCGGCCATGCCTGCCGCGAGACCGATGCGCTCATGCCCGCGCCGATCCACCTTTCGCATCGCATTCTCAAGCGCCTGGCCGAGGTCCGCCACGACGGCACCGAGCCGCTTCTGGGCCCCGATTCCAAGAGCCAGGTGACGCTCGCCTATGAAAACGGCAAGCCCGTGCGTGCCACCTCGGTGGTTGTCTCGACACAGCACGACGCCAGCCTCGATCAGGACCAGGTCAGGGAGATCGTCCGGCCCCATGTCGAGGCGGTGCTGCCCGCAGGCTGGATGTGCGGGGAAGACGCGTTCTACGTGAACCCCACCGGCAGTTTCGTGATCGGCGGTCCCGACGGTGACGCCGGCCTGACCGGGCGCAAGATTGTCGTCGACACCTATGGCGGCGCGGCACCGCATGGCGGCGGTGCCTTCTCGGGCAAGGACCCGTCGAAGGTCGATCGTTCGGCGGCCTACGCCTGCCGTTACCTCGCCAAGAACGTGGTCGCCGCCGAGCTCGCCGAGCGCTGCACGATCCAGGTATCCTATGCCATCGGCGTGACCGATCCGCTGTCGGTCCATGTCGATACCCATGGCACCGGACAGTGCGACGAAGTGAGGCTTGAGGCGGCGCTGCGGGACGTGATGGATCTCGGCCCGCGCGGCATTCGCGATCATCTCGGCCTCGACCGGGCGATCTACGAGCGCACCGCCGCCTATGGCCACTTCGGACGCGACGTCGAGGCGGATGGCGGGTTCTCGTGGGAGAAGGTGGATCTCGCCGATGCGCTGAAGAGCGCCGTCGGCTGAGCCGGAACGCCGCCGCGCCTGACCGCAGGGCGGCGGCGTTCTGCACAGTCACCGCCATGACCGAGCCCCGTTCCGCCGCGGGTCCGGACCGCCGGCACAAGGGCCGGCGCAAGGGCCATGCCCTCTCGGCACGCCGTCAGGCGCTGGTCGATACGCTGCTGCCGCGCCTGCGCCCGGCGCTCGGCGGCGAGGGTGCGGTCGATCTGCGCGGCCCTCTGCCGGGTCACGACCGGCTGTGGCTCGAGGTCGGCTTCGGTGGCGGCGAACATCTGGCCTGGCAGGCCGGGGCCAATCCCGATGTCACCATGATCGGCGCGGAGCCGTTCCTCAACGGTGTCGCGAGCCTGCTGGCCCATGTCGATGACGGGGGCCTCGACAATGTGCGCATCCTCGACAGCGACGTCCGGCCCCTGCTCGACGCCCTGCCCGAGGCAAGCCTTGAACGGATCGTCGTGCTTTTCCCCGATCCCTGGCCCAAGACACGGCACCACAAGCGCAGGATCGTCAATCGCGAGACGGCGCGCCGGTTTGCCGCGCTGCTGGCCGATGGCGGCGAGCTTCGGCTGGCCACCGACATCATGGACCATGCCCGGTGGATGATGGCAGCGGTCTGGCCGCTCGACGATCTCGTCTGGCAGGCGCGCGGGCCCGACGACTGGCGCATCCGCCCCGACGACTGGCCCGAAACCCGGTACGAAGCCAAGGCGCGGCGCGCGGGTCGGGCATCGGTCTTTCTCAGGTTTCGCCGTCGGCCCCGGGCCATGTCGGCGGTCTCGCCGGTCAGGGCTTGAGAAACCCCATGATCTCCTCGACCTCGGCCTGGATCGGTTCGGCGATGCTGCGTGCCCGCGCCGCGCCGTCACGCAGCACAGCGTCGACATGGCCGGGATCGGCGGCCAGCCGTTTCATCTCCTCGCCGACCGGGCCGAGTTTCTCGACGGCAAGCTCGGTGAGCCGTTCCTTGAAGTCGCTGAACCGGGCCGAGGCAAATTCGTCGACCACCGCCTGGCGGCTGCTGTCGGCCAGGGCGGCGTAGATCGCGATCAGGTTCGAGGCCTCGGGACGGTTCTCCGGATCGTCGGTCACGCCGGGTTCGCTGTCGGTGCGGGCCTTGCGGAACTTGCGTGCGATGGTGTCGCGGTCGTCGGTCAGGTTGATACGCGAATAGTCGCTCTCGTCCGATTTCGACATCTTCCTGGTGCCGTCGCGCAGGCTCATCACCCGCGTTGCCTCGCCCGCGATCACCGGTTCGGGCAGCGGGAAGAAATCGACGCCGAAGCGGCGGTTGAACGCTCCGGCGATGTCGCGGCTCAGCTCCAGGTGCTGCTTCTGGTCCTCGCCCACCGGCACATGGGTGGCGCGAAACCCAAGAATGTCGGCGGCCTGAAGCACGGGATAGCCGTAGAGGCCGAGGCTCGCATGATCGCGCTTCTTTCCGGCCTTCTCCTTGAACTGGGTCATCCGGTTGAGCCAGCCCAGCGGCGTCAGGCAGGACAGCATCCAGCCGAGCCGCGTGTGCATCGGGCATTGGCTCTGGTTGAACATGATGCAGCGCTCAGGATCGAGACCGGCGGCCAGAAAGCCCGCCGCCGCCTCCCGCGTGGCATGGCGCAACGCTCCGGGATCGCAGGGCATGGTGATCGCGTGCAGATCGACAATGCAATAGATGCAGTCGAACTCGTCCTGCATCGCCACGAAGCGCCGGAGCGCGCCGAGATAGTTGCCGAGATGCAGGCTGCCGGTCGGCTGGATGCCGGAAAACACCCGATTCATCGGGACCTCACTGTGTCCGGGAATGGTGCGGGTTATGGCGCGCGGCACCGGGCCGGTCAAGCGGGCGGCTGCGGCCTCGCGCCGAAGATCGCCGTGCCGACGCGCACATGGGTGGCACCGAAGATGACCGCCGTTTCGTAGTCGCCGGACATGCCCATCGACAGGCCGGCGAGACCGTTGCGCCGGGCGATGTCGGCGAGCAGGGCGAAATGGAGCGACGGTTCGTCGTCGAACGGCGGGATGCACATGAGGCCCCTCACGTCGAGCCCGGCCCCGCGCGCCTCCGCGACGAGCGCATCGGCCCCGGCAGGCAGGCAACCGGCCTTCTGCGCCTCTTCGCCCGTGTTGACCTGAATGAAGCAGGCCGGACGGCGACCGGTCTTCTCCATCGCCCTGGCCAGCGCCCGGACCAGCCGGGGCCGGTCGACGCTTTCGATGGCGTCGAACAGCGCCACCGCATCCTCGGCCTTGTTGGTTTGCAGCGGGCCGATCAGGTGGAGTTCGAGATCCGGACAGGCGGCCTTGAGGGCGGGCCATTTGCCCCGGGCTTCCTGAACCCGGTTCTCGCCATAGGTGCGATGACCCGCCTCGAGCGCGGGCCGGATGCGCGCCGCATCGTGGGTCTTGGAGACCGCGACCAGCGTTATATCGCCGGCAGCGCGTGCGGCATTCCCGGCAGCGTCCGCGATCCCGGTCTTCACGGCGGCAAGATTGGCGGCGACATCGACGTCGCTCATGTCGCCTCATCCCCGGGACAGTAGCCGAAGCGCGCCATCTGCTCGCGATGGTCGCCGACGATCCGCGCCACCTGGTCGCGTGTCAGCCGGTCGCGCCACTGGCCGGCCTTGCCCGAGCGGAAGAAGTGCGCCTGGGCGGGTGTGCGTTCGCGGAACCCCTCCGATGTCTCCTGGGCGCGCACCCGGTCGAAGCTGCTGAGATCGACCGCCCGGCGCACGGCGGCGTCATCGGCCCCGATACGCATGAAGGACACGAGGCGCGTGAAGACAGGTTCCGGATCGGCCAGCATGTCCTCATAGCGCATGATGTGGAGCATCGGGCTCGAACTGCCGGTCCAGCTTCGGACGTGCTGGGTCCAGCTTCCCATGACCTCGAAGACGTTGTGTTCGTTGGTCGGCGTGCGGAACATGTCGGTCGCCATGATCCCGATGATGGCATCGACGCCGAGACCCTGGTGGTCGGCGTAGCTGATGGCGACATCGAGCGGATTGCGGACGATATAGACCACCCCTGATGTCACCGCCATGTTGATCACCGGTGCGCCTTTGGCCATGACGAAGGCCGAGTGCGTCTTGACCGGCACCGCGCCGTCGCCGGTCGAGGCGATCCGCTCCTGAACCCTGGGGCGCATGGCCGCGATGTCGTCATGGCTCCATTCCGTCCAGGGCCGGTCGTCGAACCGGGCGAAGCCGGTCGTGCCGGATTCCGAGAGGGTGGCCTCGCCGAGGCGGTCGAGCGCGACCGGTGCGTTGCCGTCGCCGATCAGGAGGTTGGCGAGGAAGACGCGAACCCAGGTGTTGCCCGATTTCGGATAGCTTGCGAGCCAGAGAATCCTGCCCATGGTCAGGCCCGCCGGGACGCCGTGTCGCCGGGGCCGCGTCTCACGCGTACCGCTCCGGCAGGTAGCCGAAGCGCGCCATCTGCTCGCGGTTGGCATCGCAGATGGCCGCGACCTGGTCGTCGCTCAGCACGTCCTTCCAGCCGCCGGCCTTGCCCGAGCGGAAGAAGCGATCCTGGGCAGGCGTCTTCTCATAGAAGCCGTATTTCTGCTCCTGGTGTTGCAGCACCCTGAACCCGGAGTTCTTCACCGCACGCGCGATGCGGTCCCGGGGCGTTTTCAGCTGCAGGAATGTCACGAGATCGCCGAACGCCTTCAATGGCCGGGCCAGCATGTCCTCGTAGCGCATGATGTGAAGCCCCGGGCTGGGTCGGCCCGTCCAGCTCTCGACATGCTGGGACCAGCTTCCCATCGGCTCGTTGACATGGCTTTCGGAGTTCGGTGTCTCGAAGTTCTCCATCGTCATCATCTCGACCGTCCGGTCGAGTGTGAGACCCTGATGAAGGGCGTAGGACTCCACCACATCGAGCGGATTGCGCAGGAGATAGACGGCACCCGCCGTGACCTCGACGTTGATCGTCGGAAAGCCGCGGACATGGCCGACATGGACATGGGTCTTGCAGAACACCGTGTGCGGCTTCGAGGCCGCGATGTTGCGATGCACCCGGGGGCGCATGGCCGCAACATCGTCATGGCTCCATTCCGTCCAGGGCCGTGGATCGAGCGCGGTATAGTGGGCGATTGCCGCCTCGTTCGACGACAGCAGCAGCATCCTGTTGATGTCCCAGGACGATGCGGGATCGCGAAAGAGGTTGTGCAGAAAGGCACGGGTCCACGTGTTGCCCGACTTCGGGTAGCTCGCAATCCAGACAATCCGGCCCATGGCGCGCCCCAGAGGGTCTTCCTCCCGATCCCAAGCGAACACGGGGATCCCCATGGGTTCCACCCCATGATTCTGTACTCCCAAAGTGACACGGGAAGCAAGCATGGGGCGTTGCTACGGACTGGACCTTCGCCGCCGGGTCGTCGATGCGATCGGGGACGTCCGGTCGGCGCACGGGGCGGGCTCCGGGTCTTTCGATACAGATTTGCCTGCCGCCCCAAAGCCCGGACGTCAACCCATCGGGATGACGTTCTCCAGGCTCAAGGCGCTGCTCCGGGAGGCCATCGCCGGGACACGATTCCGATTCAATCGGTCCCGCTCTGGGGCGGGGTCTCGTAATGTGCTTTTACGACCCACCCGCCCGTTTGACGGCTGATTGTGATTTTTTGCACCCTATGATCAACGAAGAGACTATTCAGAGTAAGCAGATGCGCGCAAACAGCGGCGTGATCCTGCAGTGGTTTACTCTGTTTGTTGTTCATTGTTCATCTCCCTAGGTGTCATCAGATTGACCAGATAATCAAATGCAGCTTTCTTTTCTCCATCGCTGATATCAGGACTGTCAAGAAAATCCGCGACTTCAAAGTCCTTGTATCCGTTCGATATTATCCAATCATAAAGCTCCACTGAGAGTTGTGGCTCACTCTCAAGGAGAATGAGCATGGCATTGCCATATTGGCCCCGGCTTGCACGAATTTTTGCCACACCTGGATCGATACTTGAGTCAAGTATACGTTCCTGCAATATCTGATCTTGTACGAGTTTGCGAATCAGATAGCCTTCACAGAACTTTGAAATTGTCTCAGGCTCACCTGCCTTAGCCTTACTTGTCTCAGGCTCATCTGGAATAACATCAATGCACCGTCGTTCTACTTCGTCATCCTCAAAGACAAGCGTTACAATCCTGACGACGGCGTTGCTGATCGTCTGTGCCGTGTCCTTGTCGATGGTTGTCTTGTAGGTGACTTCGCCTTGCAGACCGCCTGCTTTGCCGGTTGCGGCGGCGCTTCGGGCCGCGTCACGGTTCTTTTCCAGTGCTGCAACATTGGCGGCGGCCTCGTCGGCTTCCGCTCTCGCCGCTTTGGCGGCCGCTTCGGCGGCCTCTTTCATGTCATCAGCTGCTGTTTTGGCGGCCTTGGCGGCCTCGTCAGCTTTGTCTTGAAGGCTTCTGTTGGTCTCCCTTGCTTCATCGAGCCGCTTCTGTGCCGCCTGGAGGTTCTCGCCAGCGTCGACCTGGGCCGAGCTATAGATGGTCACGGGTGCGGGGATGACGGCACCGGTCAGCTGTTCAATGGCGAGGACTGAGGCGATCAGGCGCTGGTCGCGGGCTGCCTGCTGACGAAACTGTTTATCATCGATCGCGCCGCTGAAGTACCGCTCGCAGAGTCGTTACATCATGTCGCGAAGGACCTGGATTGTCTGGGTGCGCAGGCCGATGTTGGAGCCGGCTTCGTTGATCGCGTTGGCGAGCTCGGCTGAACGGTCGTCGCCGAGCTCGGCGCTGGCGGAAAACGCAGTACTCAGAACGGAAAAGACATCCGGACTCGGTTCGGCGCAGGCGCGAACAATGTCTCGCCTGTACGTGTTGTCGGAGACCTTCTCCTTCACGGTCTGCGTGAGGACCGCACGTTGCTTGGCGTCGAGCAGGATAACCTGCTCGTCGCTCGATGACGTGGTTCTGAAGATCGAGTTCTGGTTGGCAGTATCGCACGCCGAAAGCGTGACGGCGGCAACGGTCCAGGCTGCGGCATATGCTGCGAAGCGTGCGATCAACATCTGGATACCCCTCCAGTCATCAACCGGTTCGCAGTTTATGAGGGTCTTCCTCCTGATGTCAATCGGAAAATCAATGTCAAGCGAACACGGGGATTCCCATGGGGTGCACCGGATGATTCTGTGGCTGCAAGTGACAGGGGAGGGAGATGGGGGCGCGTTGTTGCGGATCGGGTCTTCGCCGCCGGGTCGTCGGGGGTGTGGGGCGGGCGCGGCATCAATCCGAACGGGGTATGTCCTGGAAGCCGTCGGGAAGGTAATCGAAACGTTTCATCTGGGCACGGTGGTCGTTGCAGATGCGGGCAATCTGGGCTTCGGTCAGGTGGTCGCGCCAGTGGCCGGCGGTGCCCTTGCGGAAGAAGGCATCCTGATGCTGCGAGCGTTCGTTGAAGCCGTGTTGCCGTTCCTGCTTCCTGAGCTGCCTGAAGGATGCGTTGCCGATGGCGGTATCGAGGCGTTCGGCGGTGACATCGAGATCGAGAAAGCGCGTCACGGCGCGGAAGGTCCTGCGCGGATCGGCCAGCATGTCCTCGTAGCGCACGGTGTGGAGGCCGCGAGCGTGACTCTGACCGTGACCCTGACCGTGACCGGCGGTCCAGCTTTCGACATTGCGCGACCATGTGTCGAGCGGCACCGGGACATGGCCCTCGCCCATCCCGGTCATGAAGCCCGGCGTTGCCATGAAGCCGATGGCCGCATCCACCGTGACGTCCATGAAGTCGGCAAACGACAGGACCACATCGAGCGGGTTGCGCAGGATGTAGATCGCGCCCGCGCTGACCGCCCTGTTGACGGTCGGTGCGCCGTGGTGGCGGATCAGGGCGCTGTGGGTCTTGCAGAAGATCGTTGCCGACTGGCCGTTGGCGATCATTTCCTGCACCCTGGGCCGCATCGCCGCGATCTCGCGGGCCGTCCAGGATTGCGGCGGTGTCCTGCGGAGGATGCGGAACCAGCCGATTGCGGAATCGCTCCGGCTGAAGGTGCCTGTCATCCGGTTGATGTCGGCGGGTTTGTCCGTGCCCCCGATGACATTGAACAGGAAGGCACGCATCCAGGTGTTGCCCGATTTGGGGTAACTCGCGAGCCAGACGATCCTGCCCACGATGGGCCTAGCAGCCGTCCGGCACGTAGCCGAAGCGGGTCATCTGTTCGCGATGGTCGCCGACGATCCGCGCAACCTGGTCGTCGGTCAGGGTGGCGCGCCAGCCGCCGGCGGTGCCGCTGCGGAAGAAGCGCTCCTGCGCGGGCGAGCGTTCGTTGAAGCCCGTCCTGTCTTCCTGCCGGCGCAGTTCCCGGAACGACGAGAACGTGACCGCCTTGCCGATGCGCGACGGGGTGGCGGCGAGGCCGAGGAAGCGGGCTACCGCGCCGAAGGCCTTGCGGGCATCGGCCAGCATGTCCTCGTAGCGGACGGCATGGAGCGCGGGGTTGGGCCGCCCGGTCCAGCTTTCGACATTCTGCGACCAGCTGCCGAGCGGGTGGTCGATGCCGGCGGCGTCGCGCAGCTCGAAGTTCCGGGTGCCCATGGCCGAGATCGCCGCATCGATTCCGATGCCCTGAAAGTCGGCGAAGGAGATTGCCACGTCGAGCGGGTTGCGAACCATGCAGATTGCGCCCGCCGACACGCTCATGTCGATCGTTTCGCAGTTGCGCAGCATGAGCACCGAGGCATGGGTCTTGCAGAAGATGTTGCCCGGAACCGAACCGGCAATCGCCGCGTGCACGCGCAGGCGCAGGCGGTCGCGCTCCTCCCGGGGGATATCGGCAAGCGGTCTGGAGTCGAGGGCCGCGTAGAGGTCGGGCTTCGATTCCGATGTCGTCAGCCCTCCGCCGCCGAGCGCGTTGAGCGGCAGGGGGCGCGAGGGATTGCGGAAGAGGTGATGCAGGAAAGCCCGCATCCAGGTGTTGCCGGACTTGGGGTAGCTGGCCAGCCAGACGATCCTGCCCATGGCGTTCAGGAACCGTCGGTCAGGGAACCCGGAGCATCCCCGGCGGCGTCGGGACGCCACGGAAAAAGGGGCGGCCCGAAGGTCGCCCCTCTTCCGTGACCATGCACCGTCGGGTCAGAAGCTGACCGCGAGAGCGCCACCGACGAATGTCGAGTCGTAGTCGGTGTTGATCACGCCGTCGTCGATGGTGTCCAGGCCAACCGCGCCATGCAGGTTGATGCCCGGGCCGAGAGTGTATCGACCCTGCAGGCGATAGATGTCGAACTCGTCGGTCACGCCGCGGTCGGCATGCAGGTTGCCCTTAGCGTAATCGACTTCCGCGTTCAGCCAGTAGATGCCGACCGCCCAGGGTCCGTCGGAGGTGTAGCTGACACCGACATCGAAGGTCTGGCTGTCGGTCCCCTCAACGTTACCCTGGTCCGACACGTCCTGGTAGGACCCGCCGATGCTCCAGTTGTCCATCGACAGCGACAGGCCCGTGTTCCACATGACCGTGTCGTTACCGTTGTCGGCATCGATATTCACGTAGCCAGCCGAAAACGTCACGCCGACATCGCCGAGCTGGCCGTTGTAATTGCCAGCGACCGACACGGAGGCGGTATCGGTGTCCTCGGGCAGTTCGTAGGTACCGCCGTTCCCGGTCTCACCGGCATTGGGCGAATACGAGACACCGAACTGGAAGCCGTTGAAGACCGGCGTGAAGTACATGATCCTGCCCCGGTCACCGCCGTAGGCCGCAAAGGTCGAGAGGGTCGATGTCGCACCGGCGGCGAAACGACTTTTCAGTGCACCGCCAGGAGTCGCGCCAGCTTTTGCGGGAGTGGCGGGAACGACGACGGTATCTTCGGGAACGGTGACAGTCAGTTCCCTCATCGCCCCATTAGCAGCATTGGTCGTAACCTTGTCGATAGTGAGGCCACCAGCCGGGGCTGTGAACCCCGGATTGGCTGCTACCGCACCTTCGACGCTACGGCTCATGAAGTTGCTGATACCGTTGGCGAACACCGTCGGCGAGTTGGCACCGAAGATATAGCTCAGATAGGGTGCGGCCGTGCCCAGCTGGGCGGCAACGTCATCGTCGTTGCCGATCCGCAGCGTGCCGAAGGCACCCTCGACATAGACGTAGGTCTCGTCGAGCTGGTCGCCGGAGGTTTCGCCCTCGAGCTCGAAGCGGAGGCCGACCTCGAGGCCATTGTCGAGGACGGTCTTGCCACTGAACAGGAGCTCACCGCTGTAGAACAGATCGTGGTTGTCCGTGCCGAAGCCGGGGTCGGTCTTAGCGGAATCGTCGACATCGGTCGTGTAGAAACCCCAAGTCTGGAAACCGCCGATGCTGAGTTCGATGGGATCGGCCGCCTGCGCGTTCTGCGCGACCAGGCCGGCGGAGACAAGGGCCGTGGTGCCGAGAAGTGTCTTTTTCATTAGGTAAACCTCCTATAAGGGTGACTCTGGAGACTGTTTCGGATCCGGACCGAAGCAGATCATGGGGTTTTTCCATGAAGCGGGGCTTTCCCATGAGGCTTCGGCGCGGGACAACATTTGCTGCCTTGGACAGGGTGTGTAACAAAGGGACCCTGCCATGGGCAAGGCCCGGGTTGTGCCGGTTGTCGCGTTTCGGGGGAACTGTTGCATAAATGCCTCATGTGCCCGGCACCGGCTGTTACGGAAACGACACAGGACAGGCGTGACGCCGGTCTTGACGCGGGTCTTGACGCAAGCATGTCGACGCAGGATGTTCTTGCAGATGTTCTTGCCTGCGAACCCGGCCTGCGCCAAGCTGTGCGGAGGTCGGCACAGCACGCCGGCATCAGCATGAGGTTGCCCGTCCCTTGATCGACCGTTCCCTGACCGACTCCCCGACCGACTCCCCGATCGACACTGGCGTTTCCCCGCTGCGCACGGCGGGCGGTCGTCGCATCCTGACCGTTCTGACCGTGGCGGTGGCGCTCGCCGCCTGCGACAACATCAGCTATGACGGTGTCGAGGACACCATCCGCACGCCCGAGGGCCGGTCCGAGCCCGATATCGACGACCCGAACCGGCAGACGGTCTTCGGCCCGGGCGGCATCAGCAACCTGTTCGACAGAGGCCGGGCGGAGGATGGCGGCGGCGGCCTGGGCGTCAACGCGTTTCTGTGGCGCGCCTCGCTCGATACCCTGGCCTTCCTGCCGCCCCTTTCTGCCGACCCGCTGGGCGGGATCGTGATTTACGACTGGTACACGCCGCCGGAGACAGCGGGCGAGCGGTTCAAGGTCACGGTCTACATTCTCGATACGCGCCTGAGGGCCGATGGCGTGAGGGTCCAGGTCAACCGGCAGCTTCGCAGTGCCGACGGCGTGTGGTACGAAACGGCCGTGGTCGAGGAGACCGCAAGAGCGCTTGAGGATGCTATACTCACACGGGCCCGGCAGATGCGCATCGCGTATCTGGGTCAGTAGAGCCCCGCCGCGCAGCGCGAATCTTTGTGGCCGTCCGTTTTCCGGCCAACCTTGACGCAAGATGCATCGATGCAGGAGATGGCACGCGAACGCTACAATTTCCGTGAGGCCGAGGCGCGCTGGCGCAGGATCTGGGAGGAGCGCGGCACCTTCCGCGCGTCGGATGACCGCAGCAAACCCAAGGCCTATGTGCTGGAGATGTTTCCCTATCCCAGCGGGCGTATTCACATGGGCCATGTGCGCAACTACGCCATGGGCGACCTCGTGGCACGCTACAAGCGCGCCCGCGGCTTCAACGTGCTGCATCCCATGGGCTGGGACGCCTTCGGCCTGCCGGCCGAGAACGCCGCCATGGCCGAGGGCGTGCATCCGGGCGACTGGACCCGCGGGAACATCGCCACGATGCGCCGCCAGCTTCAGTCCATGGGCCTGTCGCTCGACTGGTCGCGCGAGATCGCCTCGTGCCATCCCGGGTATTATCGCCATCAGCAGAGGCTCTTTCTCGACTTCATGCAGGCCGGCCTGGTCGACCGGCGCGAGGCCTGGGTCAACTGGGATCCGGTCGACCGGACCGTCCTGGCGAACGAGCAGGTGATCGACGGCAAGGGTTGGCGCTCGGGCGCACCGGTTGAAAAACGTCAGCTGAAGCAATGGGTTTTCAGGATCACCGCGTTCGCCGACGAGCTTGCCGATGCGCTCGCCGGGCTGAACCGCTGGCCCGACAAGGTGCGCCTGATGCAGACCAACTGGATCGGGCGATCCGAGGGCCTGCGCATGCGCTTTGCGCTCAGGGACCGCGACGAACGGCTTGAGGTCTTCACGACCCGGCACGACACCATCTTCGGCGCGAGCTTCATGGCGCTCTCGCCGGAGCACCCGCTCAGCGCCGCGCTGGCGGCGAACGATCCGGGTCTCGCCGCGTTCGTCGCCGCGTGCAGCCGCATGGGCACCAGCGAGGAGGTCATCGAACGCGCCGAAAAGAAGGGCTACGACACCGGGCTCAAGGCGATCCATCCGTTCGACGGCCGTGAACTGCCCGTCTTTGTCGCCAACTTCGTGCTCATGGAATACGGCTCCGGCGCGATCTTCGGCTGCCCGGCGCACGACCAGCGCGATCTCGACTTCGCCAGGCGATACGGGCTCAGGGTCATACCCGTCGTCGTGCCACGGGGCGAAGACCCCGGGGCCTTCCATGTCGGCACCGAGGCCTACAAGGGCGACGGTCTGCTGGCGAATTCCGACTTTCTCGACGGCATGACGGTCGACGCCGCCAGGGAGGAGGTGGCGTCACGCCTTGAGGCGGAGGGCCATGGCGACCGCACGGTCAATTTTCGTCTGCGCGACTGGGGCGTCTCGCGTCAGCGCTACTGGGGTTGCCCGATCCCGGTCGTGCACTGTCCGGACTGCGGCATCGTACCGGTGCCCGAATGCGACCTGCCGGTTCGGCTGCCCGACGATGTCAGCTTCGACAGGCCCGGCAATCCCCTCGATCGCCACCCGACCTGGAAGCACGTCGCGTGTCCGGTCTGCGGCACCGCCGCGCAGCGCGACACCGATACGCTCGACACCTTTGTCGATTCCAGCTGGTACTTCCTGCGCTTCTGCTCGCCGCGTGACGACGCGCCGATGGACCGGGAGGCGGTGGCCTACTGGATGCCGGTCGATCAGTACATCGGCGGCATCGAACATGCGGTTCTGCATCTGCTCTACGCGCGTTTTTTCACCCGCGCCCTGCGACAATGCGGCTATCTCGACATGGACGAGCCCTTCGACGGTCTCTTCACCCAGGGCATGGTGATCCACGAGACCTACGGCATCCGCAACGGCGAGGTTCGGGACTACTACCGGCCCGACGAGGTGGTGCGCGGCGAGGACGGCTCGGTGACGCTGATCGACGGCGGGGCCGGGGTGACGGTCGGCCGCCCGGAGAAGATGTCGAAATCCAGGAAGAACGTCGTCGATCCCGAGCGCATCATCGAGGACTTCGGCGCGGACACGGCACGCTGGTTCATGCTCTCGGATTCGCCGCCCGAGCGCGATCTCGAATGGACCGACGCAGGCATTGCCGGGGCGCATCGTTTTGTCCAGCGCATCGCGCGCCTGGTGCGGGATGCGACCGATGGGCTGCCCGGGCCGGGCACAGCCGCGCCGGCGGCGTTTTCCGGGCGCGCGAAGGCGCTGCGGCAGGCGGTGCATCGCGCGATCGATGGCGTCACCGGCGATATCGAGGCCTTCCACTTCAACCGGTCGGTGGCCCGGATCCACGAACTTGCCAACGCCGTCGGCGCGTTCTCGCCCGCGGGCGAGGCGGATCGGTGGGCCCAGCGCGAGGCGCTGGAAACGCTGATCTGCCTCGTCGGTCCGATGATGCCGCATCTCGGCGAGGACATGTGGCAGGCCCTGGGTCACGGGACCCTGCTGGCCGACACAGCCTGGCCCGAGGCCGATCCGTCACTCGTGGCCGAAGAGACCGTGACCATCGCCGTGCAGGTCAACGGCAGGCTGCGGGCGCGGCGCGACATGCCGCGCGACGCCGCCAACGACAGTGTCGAGGCGGCGGCCCTCGGCGATGACAATGTGCAGCGCGCAATCGGTGACAGGACGGTGCGCAAGGTGATCGTCGTGCCGAACAAGATCATCAACATCGTGGTCGGCTGAGACGATGCGCAGGGACCGGCGAAGCGCCCTCCTCCTGCTTGCCGGTGGCGGCATGGCGGTGCTGCCGGGCTGCGGCTTCGAGCCGATCCATGCGCGGCCCCACGCCGAAAACGCGGTGGCGCGGAATCTCGCCGCCATCCGCGTCGCCGGGATCGGCGAGGGCAGGGAGCGGCGGATCGGCCAGATTCTGCGCAACGAGCTGATCGATCGCCTCACGGCCGGCGTGGGCCGGCAGGCGGAGCGTTACACGCTGGCAATCGACATCGAGCGGTCGACGGCGGCGCTGCAGGTCCAGACCAACGACACGGTCACGCGTTACAACCTGTCCCTGCGGGCGACCTTCGTGCTCAGGGATTCGCAGACCGAGGAGGTGCTCCACGACGGCACGGCACATGCCTCGGGCAGCTATGACGTGGTCGAGTCCGAGTATGCGACCCTCGTTGCCGAGGAGAACACGGCCAGGGAGGTCGCGCGCGATCTCTCGAACACGATCGCCAACCTGCTCGCGCTCCATTTCGTCCGGAACAGGGACGCCTGAGGTCCGCGATCGCATGAAGATCGCCAACCGCCAGGCCGACGCCTTCTGCCGGGACCCCGGCCCGAAGGTTCGCGTGGTGCTGGTCCACGGTGCCGACACCGGCATGGTGCGGGAACGCGCGGACGCGCTTGTCGCCGCCGCAGTCGAGGACCCCGCCGATCCGTTCGCGGTGGCCGAACTGGCCGGGGATGCGGCGGCAGCCGATCCGGCGCTTCTGATCGACGAGGCCGGGGCGATTGCGCTGACCGGAGGGCGGCGCGCCGTGCGGGTGAAGGGTGCGGGCGACAGGCTGGCCGATACGATCGCCGCCCTGCTGGCCCGGCCGACCGGCGACACGCTGGTCGTGCTCGAGGCCGGCGAGCTTCAGAATCGTTCGAGGCTGCGCGGCCTGCTTGAGAGGTCGCCGGAGGGTGCGGCCGTCGCCTGCTATCGGGACGAGGGTCGCGATATCGGGAGCGTGGTCGCGCAGGAGTTGGCCGCGCACGGGGTCGAAGCCGAGCGCGAGGCGCTGGCGTTGATGGTTTGCTATCTCGGCGGAGATCGGCGGCAGACGCGGAACGAGGCCGCCAAGCTGGCGCTTTATGTCGGCGAGGGCGGCAGGGCCAGCCTCGCGGATGTCGAGGCGGTCGTCGCGGACAGCTCCTTCCTGTCCCATGATCGCATCGCACATGCCGTGGGGTCGGGCCGCATGGACGATCTCGAGCGCAGCCTCGAACGCGCGCTTGCCGACCGGGAGAACCCGGTCACGATTCTCGGTGCGGTGCGCCGTTTCATGACCCAGGTCCAGCTCTACCTTGCGCTCCGGGATCGCGGTGCCGGCGACGAGGACGCGGCGAAGGCCGCCAGGGTCTTCCACTTCCGGGCTAGGGATGCGCTCAAGACTGCCGGTCGGTGCTGGTCATCGGACCGCGCCTGGCGGGCGCTCGGTCATCTCACGGAAGCGGAAATCCGCTGCAAGTCGACAGGCATACCGGCGGAGACCATCTGTCGCCGCGCCCTCCACGATCTTGCCCGCGCGGCGCGCGCGGGCGCGGGCCGCCAGAGCCGATCCCGTTCGGATTGAATCAATCCGGTTGGAGCCGCAAGCACTTTCAACCGAATACGATCCGCTTCGGATCTTCAAGATGCAGAGCGGATTCACGCATTCGGTTGGAGCCGCAAGCGGCTCCAACCGAATACGATCCGCTCTGAGGTTTTCAGGTCCGCACCGGCCTCGGTCGCGGCGGGGCCTCAAGCCGCGCGATGACCTCATCAAGCTGCTTGAGGTTGGCATAGTTCAGAACCAGCTTGCCCTTCTCGCCCTTCGGGAGGACCTCGACCCTGAGGCCGGTGGCCTCGGCAAGACGGTGCTCCAGATCCCTGATGTCGGCGCTTTGCGGCCCGGACAGCTGCCGGGTCCGCCCGCTGCGCGATTTCGTTGGTGCGCAAGCGCCGGCCCGCGATTCGGTCTCACGCACGGAGAGGCCCCCGGTGACGATCTCGCCCGCAAGGGCCTCGGGGTCCGGGGATGCCAGCAGCGCACGACCGTGACCGGCGGAAATCCTGCCGAGGTCGAGCAACCTGCGCACCGCCGGGGGCAGGCCGAGCAGGCGCACCATGTTGGCGACATGGGCCCGGCTCCTGCCGACCATGGTGGCGATGTCCATCTGGGTCAGCGCGAACTCCTTGCGCAGGCGTTCGTAGCCGGCGGCCTCCTCAAGCGGACCCAGGTCCTGGCGCTGCAGGTTCTCGATCAGGCCGAGTTCCAGCACCTCGCGGTCGCTGAGCTTGCGCACGATGACCGGGACGTCATGGAGCCGCGCCTTCTGGGCCGCCCGCCAGCGGCGCTCGCCCGCCACGATCTCATAGGCGTTGTGCTCGCCCGGAACCGGTCGCGCCACGATGGGCTGCATCATGCCGCTTGCGGTCAGGCTGGCGGCGAGATTGTCGAGCTCGCGCTCGTCGAAGCGGGTCCGCGGCTGAAAGCGTCCCGGCCGCAGGTGACCGATCGGCAGCGTGCGCAGGCCGTCGGTGGCGACGGCGTCCGTTCGTGCGGTCGGCGTCGGTTCGCCGATCAGCGCGGAGAGGCCACGGCCCAGTCCCCGTGTCCCGCTCATCGCGCCGCGCCTCGCCCGAGGGTTGCCTGCGCACGCTCACGGCGTAGCAGTTCACCCGCAAGATGCACATAAGCCTGAGCGCCCGCGCTATGAAAAGCATGCAACATCGCAGGCTTGCCGTAGGACGGCGCTTCACTGACACGAACATTGCGCGGGATGACCGTGTCATAGACCGTCTCGCCCATGACGTTGCGCACATCTGCGACGACCTCACGGCTCAGTCGATTCCGCTTGTCGAACATCGTGAGCACGATGCCCGAGACCCGGAGGGCGGGGTTGTAGGCCGCCCGCACCCGCTCGACCGTGTTGAGCAGCAGCGAGAGGCCCTCCAGGGCGAAGAACTCGCACTGCAGCGGCACGAGAACCTCATCGGCCGCGACGAGCGCGTTGAGCGTCAGCAGGCCGAGCGCAGGCGGACAATCGATCAGGACGAGATCGTAGCCCCGGGCCATGTCGGCCAGCGCATTCTTCATCCGGTCTTGCCGGTCGGGCGCATTGACCAGCTCGATCTCGGCACCGGAGAGGTCGACCGTGGCCGGAACGATCTCCAGGTTCGGGACCGCCGTCGTCATCGGCGTGACCGGTCCGTCGGTCAGAAGATCGTAGGTTGTCCGATGCCTGTCAGACGGTGCGATACCGAGTCCGGTGCTCGCGTTGCCCTGCGAATCGGCATCGACGATCAGCACGCGACGACCGACCGCGGTCAGCGCCGTGGCAAGATTGATCGCCGTCGTGGTCTTGCCGACGCCGCCTTTCTGATTCGCCACCGCGACGATCCGACATGTGCTGTCATACCCGTATTCCCGGGCGAGTCGCTCTGTCGTCCCCATGTCATTCCCACATATTGTGTTACCTGTGCCCATCATAATACAATCGGTCGATCAAGAGAAGAGAACTCCCTGGCTGTGTGACACTGGGCTGACGGCTGTACCACATGTGCCACAGCTGTGCGGCGGCCTTGAGCTCGTCGTCCAGCGCAGCGCCCTTGGGCAGGATCGCAAGGCTCCCTTCGGCCATGAAGCGGGCGACCATCGGAACCAGGCGCTCAAGCGGAGCCACGGCACGGGCGGTCACCACATCGGCCGCTTCGGCCGGCAGAGCCTGCGCCCGGGCGGTGTGTATGACCGGTGTCACCCCCGCCGCACCGGCCGCGGCATGGAGAAACGCCGCCTTCTTCCGATCGCTCTCGATCAGCTCGACACCCCGGACGCCCAGAATGGCCAGGATGACACCCGGCAGACCCGCACCGGAGCCGATGTCGACCAGCCGCCGGCAGGACGGCGGCACGAAGCGGGCAATCTGGGCACAGTCGAGGATGTGGCGATGCCAGATGTCCCCGATCGTGTTGCGCCCGACAAGGTTGATGCGTGTCTGCCAGTCGAGCAGCGTCGCGACATAGGCCTCAAGACGTTCCCGTGTTTCACGTGAAACACCGATCCGGGCGCAGACCGCGTCCGCGTTCATGCGGCCCGCCGCCGGACGTGGGCAATCAGCGCCTGGAGTGCCGCCGGCGTGACGCCGGGAATGCGCGCCGCCTGGCCCAGGGTGGCGGGCCGCGACGCGGCGAGCTTCTCGCGCATCTCGTTCGAGAGACCGCCCACCGCATCGAGATCGAGATCGGACGGCAGCACCAGCGCCTCGTCACGGCGGAAGGTCGCAATGTCGGCCTCCATGCGCCCGACATAACCGGCATAACGCCCTGCAATCTCGACCTGCTCGAGGGCGTGGCCGGGCCAGGTCGCAATCTCGGGCCAGAGCGTCGCCAGGGTCTCACGTGTCGCACCGGGACAGGCGAAGAGATCGATCAGGCTGCGGCGGCGGCCGTCGCTGTTGACCCTGAGGCCTGCGGCAGCCGCATTCTGCGGCGTGGCCGACAGCGCGGCGGCCCGCGCCAGGGCCCGGGCGACCTCGGCCTCCCGGGCCACAAACATCGCCCGGCGACCGGCGCCGACACATCCGATGGCGAGCCCGCGCGGGGTCAGGCGCAGGTCGGCGTTGTCGGCACGCAACATGAGACGGTATTCGGCGCGGCTCGTGAACATGCGATAGGGCTCCGCGGTGCCGCGGGTCACGAGATCGTCGATCATGACGCCGAGATAGGCTTCGGCCCGGTCGAAGGTCACGGAATCTCCGCCCCCGGCCCGGCGCGCCGCGTTGATCCCCGCCACAAGCCCCTGCCCTCCGGCCTCCTCGTAACCCGTGGTGCCGTTGATCTGGCCGGCCAGGAACAACCCCGGCACCCGGCGCGTTTCCAGCGTATGCCCGAGTTCGCGCGGATCGACAAAGTCATAGGCGATGGCATAACCGTGCTGCTCGATCACGGCGTTCTCGAGGCCGGGGATCGAGGCCACAACGGCGGCCTGCACGTCGCACGGCAAGGATGTCGAGAGGCCGTTGGGATAGACCGTGTCGGTCTCCAGACCCTCGGGCTCAAGGAAGATCTGATGATCGGGCTTTTCGGCAAAGCGGACGACCTTGTCCTCGATCGACGGGCAGTAGCGCGGGCCCGGGCCGTCGAGCTGGCCGGAGAAGATCGGCGCGCGGGCGAGATTGGCGCGAATGATGGCGTGGCTCGCCTCGGTCGTCCGGGTAATGTGGCAGGGGATCTGCGGCACCGCGATGCGCTCGGTCATCCAGGAAAACGGGACCGGCGGATCGTCGCCGGGCTGCACGGTGCAGGTCTCGCGGTCGATGGTCCGGCCATCAAGGCGCGGCGGGGTTCCCGTCTTGAGACGGCCGAGGGCAAACCCGAGCCGTTCGAGCGTCAACGCGAGGCCCACCGCCGGTGCATCGCCGATGCGCCCGGCGGGCCAGGTCCTCTGGCCCATGTGGACCATGCCGCGCAGGAACGTCCCGGTCGTCACAACCGCCGCACGGCACGGAATCCGCCGCCCGTCGGTCAGACGAAGGCCCGCGACGGCGTCGGTCCCGTCGAGCACGACATCGTCGGCCTCACCCTCGAGGATCGTCAGGCCGGTCTGTTCGGCAAGCAGGTCCCGGACCGCTGCAGCGTAGAGCAGCCGATCGGCCTGGGCCCGGGGACCGCGCACCGCAGGGCCCCTGCTGGCATTGAGCATGCGGAACTGGATGCCGGCCCGGTCGATGGCGCGCGCCATGACACCATCCAGGGCATCGATCTCGCGCACCAGATGGCCCTTGCCGAGCCCGCCGATGGCAGGATTGCACGACATGGCCCCGATCGTCGCGGCCTTCTGGGTGACAAGCAGGGTCACGGCACCGCAACGGGCCGCAGCCGCAGCCGCCTCCGTTCCGGCGTGGCCGCCGCCGACCACGATCACATCATATTCCATGGCATCGTATTCCATGGCTGCCGTCATGGCGCGATATGTAAGGCGTCCAGGCCTCGGGATCAAAGCACGATCCGGGGATGTTTCACGTGAAACACCATGCTGTGGCCATGCCGTGGCCTACTTGCCGATACAGAACCCGGAAAAGATGACATCGAGCAGGTCCTCCACATCGACGCGCCCGGTAATCCGTCCCAACGCCGTGGCCGCCAGACGCAGCTCCTCGGCGGCGAGGGCCGCCTCCGCACCGGGATCGACCCGATCGAGCGCTGCCAGAGCCTGTTCGACATGCGCCCTGTGCCGCCGGCGTGTCGGACCGGCGCTGTGGCCGGTCCAGGCCGCCTCGAACCGCGCGGCCATGGCATCGAGCAGGGTATCGATCCCCTGCCCGGTCCGCGCACTGATCGGGATCGCCCCGGAGTCCGGGGTGATCCCGAGATCGCTCTTGTTCGCCACGATCAGCGCGCCGTCGCCAGCATGGGGTTCCACAGCCGGCCAGGTCGCGTCCCAATCGGCGGCATCGGCCACCAGAAGCGCCAGATCGGCCGCCTCCGCACGGCTCCGTGCCCGTCGCATACCCTCGGCCTCGATCGCTCCCGCGTCCTCGCGCAAGCCTGCGGTATCGGCCAGAACCACGGGGAATCCGGCCACATCCATCATGACCTCGACGACATCCCGCGTGGTGCCGGCCTCGTCCGACACGATCGCGGCATCCCGCCGGGCCAGTTGGTTCAGAAGACTGGATTTTCCCACATTGGGCGCACCCAGGATCACGACCCGCAATCCCTCGCGCAGCCGCTCCGCCCGGGATTCATCGCCCAGATGACCCGCCATCGCGGCCCGCAGGTCAGCCACATCACCGGCGAACCCCGCGAGAACGTCGTCGGGCAGGTCGTCGTCGGCAAAATCGATCACGGCTTCCAGGCGCGCCATCAGGGCGACCAGACGATCGCACCAGCCATCGTAGACCTGCTCCAAACCGCCCGCCAACTGGCCGAGCGCCTGATCGCGCTGCCGTGCGGTGTCGGCCTCCACCAGATCCGCGACCGCCTCGGCGGCGGTCAGATCGATCCTGCCGTTGAGCACGGCCCGGCGCGTGAATTCACCGGGTTCGGCGGGCCGCATGCCCGGCAGGCGCGCCAGGACAGCCATGACGCCCGCGATCACAGCGCGGCCGCCGTGCACGTGAAATTCCGCCATGTCCTCACCGGACTGGCTGGCCGGCGCGGGACACCACAGCACGAGGCCAGAGTCCAGCACGGCACCATCCTGCGGGTCCACAAGGGATCGAAGAACGGCGCGGCGCGGTGCGGGCAAGCCCGTTCCCGTCAACACGCCGATTGCCTCACCGGCAGCAGGACCGGAGACACGGATCACCGCAACGGCGGCCCGTCCCGGTGCCGTCGAGAGGGCGAAGATGGTCACAACGATGGATACGACGACGGATGTTTCACGTGAAACATCGTGGTCAGGACCGGTCTTTGCCCCCGGCTTCGGTCATCTGGCGCCAGAATCGCATCATCTGGTCCATGCCGTCCGTCGAGGTGCCCATCCACGCCTTGAGCGCCGCCTCGGGATCGAACCCGGCTGCCGCCTCGGTCATGCGGGCCTTGAGACCGGCCATGATCTCCTCCTGGAAAGGACGGACATCCGGCATGCCGAGAAAGGCGCGGGCCTCCTCGGGTGTGCAGTCGATCTCGATCCTGACCTTCATGGTATACCCCCCACCGATCCTGGGGTTGAGATTGGTTCTCAACGCCGCCACGTTACCGATGCCTTCCCTTCAGTCTACCACGTTCGGCGGTCTCCGCGATGGATTTTCAGCGCAACAATCTCGACCGGGAAACCAGCCCCTATCTGGTGCAGCACCGGGACAATCCGGTCCACTGGCAGCCCTGGCGCGCCGACGTCCTGGCCCATGCCAGGGCCGAGGACAAGCCGATCCTGCTCTCGGTGGGTTACGCCGCCTGCCACTGGTGTCACGTGATGGCACACGAGAGCTTCGAACGTGACGCGATCGCCAGCGTGATGAACGCGCTCTTCGTCAACATCAAGGTCGACCGCGAGGAACGGCCCGACATCGACACGATCTACCAGACGGCCCTGCAGCTCCTCGGCCTGCAGGGTGGCTGGCCGCTCACCATGTTCCTGACGCCCGATGGCGAACCCTTCTGGGGCGGCACCTACTTCCCCGGCACAGCGAAGTACGGCCGGCCCGGCTTCGCCGACGTGCTGGTGGCAGTCGAAGACACCTTCCACAACGGCAAGGACAGGATCGACCGGAACCGCCTGGCCCTGCAGAAGGCCCTGACCGGGCTCTCGGTCAAGCAGCCCGGTACCGCGCTGGCCGGGGACATCGCCGACCGGGTGGCCGAACAGCTGATGCAGGCCGTCGACATGCGCTACGGCGGCATCGGCCAGGCGCCGAAGTTCCCGCATGTGCCCGACCTCGACCTCTTGTGGCGCGCCCACCGCAAGGGTGCGGGCGACAGCTTCGGTCGTGCCGTCCTGGTCTCGGCCGACGCCATGGCCGAAGGCGGCATCTATGACCATCTCGGCGGCGGCTGGGCGCGTTACTCGGTCGATCAGATCTGGCTCGTGCCGCATTTCGAGAAGATGCTCTATGACAACAGCCAGCTCATCGAGCATTACACGAGGCTCTGGCTCGGCACCGGCCACGACCTCTACCGCCGCCGTGTTGCCGAGACCGTCGGATGGCTCGAACGCGAGATGACGACGGCCGACGGTGCCTTCTGCTCCAGCCTCGATGCCGATTCCGACGACGGGACCGGCCACAGCGAGGAAGGCGCCTTCTACGTCTGGACCGAGGAGCAGATCGACGCGGCCCTGGGCGACGGTGCGACCCTCTTCAAACACCATTATGGGGTCACGCCCGACGGCAACTGGGAAGAGAAGACCATCCTCAACCGCCTCGCCACCGGCGAGCCGGAGCCGGAGACCGAGGCCCGGCTGGCCGTGCTGCGCGCCAGGCTGCTCCATATTCGCGCGTCCCGCCCGCGCCCCGGCCTCGACGACAAGGTGCTCGCCGACTGGAACGGCCTGATGATCCGTGCACTGACCCGTGCCGGCGCGGCCTTCGAACGGCCGGAGTGGGTCGCCAGGGCCCGTCGCGCCTTCGATCACATCGCGACGACCATGTCAGACGGCGACCGTCTCAGGCACAGCGCGCGCGACGGCAAGGTTCTGGATGTCGCCCTGCTCGACGACTACAGCCACATGGCCGACGCCGCCCTGGCGCTCTACGAGGTCACGGGCGAGCGCAGCCTGATCGAACGCGCTCGCGCCTGGGTTGCAGTCGCCGATGCCCACTACTGGGACGACGAGGGCGGTGGCTACTTCTTCACCGCCGACCATGCCGAGGCCCTGATCGTGCGCACCAAGAGCGCGCTCGACAATGCCACACCGTCAGGCAATGGAACGATGATCGGTGTCCTGGCGCGGCTCTGGCACCTGACCGGCGAGACCGCCTGCCGCGACCGTGCCGAGGCCATCGCGGCGACCTTCAGCCAGGACGCGGCGCAGAACCCCATGGCTCACGCCGTCATCCTCCTCAATCTCGATCTTCTCAACCGGGCCTTGCAGATTGTCATCGTCGGCGAACGCGGCGACGCCACCACCGACGCGCTCCTCGCCGAGGTCTGGCGCGCCGGCCGCATGGACACGGTCGTCACCGTCATCGCACCCGACGAAGCCCTGCCCGACGGCCATCCGGCGACCGGCAAGGACCAGGTTGACGGCCGAGCGACCGCCTATGTCTGCGAAGGCCCGGTCTGCTCGCTGCCGGTGACGGACTCCTCAGGGCTCGCGGTGCTCCTCTCCTCAACGTCCGGCCAGTGACCGAATACGCACACGACAACCGTCGAAGACGACGATCGACCCGCAATCCAGGTCCGGTTCAATCTCGCCAAGGTGACGCACGATTGCCTCGGCCTGATGCTCCGGACGCCTCGACTTCTCGCCGCGAAACAGGATGAACGAGGGCTTTCCGGACTTAACGCGACGTCATCAGAAGTGTCCCGAAGTCCATGTCGCAAGAAACGATGATCCGATCGTCCTAGATCGCCCGATCAACGATCTGCGGATCGGACGCCTCGGAAAGACCCAAATCCCTGACATGGACGGCATCGTGGCCATTGCTCTTCAGCTGCTCTTCAGCCGATCGGCGAGCCTGTGGGACAGCGCCTGATCGACGAGAAACCTCAATGGGACACCATCGGAATCTCACGATAATCGACCGCATGAGCCGCGAACCGAAGAGCCTGTCGGATGTCCTCTGCCTCCAGATCGGGGTGATCACCGAGGATATCCCCGGTTGTCATTCCCTCCGCCACCATACCTACGACGGTGGCAACGGGCATGCGCATCCCGCGAATGCAGGGCGTGCCGCCCATTTTTTCGGGGTCCACGGTGATACGGTCATGTCGCCGACCTTCTTCGGGAAGCCTTCGCTCCCCCGCGGACTGAAGGAACATCATTGCGTTCGTCGACATACTTCGCTCCCCCCGGTTTGTCCGGGATCCACGGTGATACCGTGCATAGGTTATCGTGTTGTTCATATATCCTTATCTCACATCCTTTTATTTTCACGTTATTTTTACGAGCGACCATACCAGCAGTCCGTCGCATCCAGTCACAGCAGAATGGCAGCAACAGACAGGGGAGGCCAGAGATGGGGACAGCAGTACGCATTCATGAGACCGGCGGGCCGGAGGTGCTCAGGATCGAGGAGGCCGAGGTCGGCGCGCCGGGGACAGGCGAGATCCGCATCCGGCACACCGCGGTCGGGCTCAACTTCATCGACACCTATCAGCGCTCCGGGCTCTATCCGATGTCCCTGCCGGCGACGCTCGGCATGGAGGCGGCCGGTGTCGTCGAGGCGGTCGGGGACGGCGTCGACGGGCTGGCCGACGGTGACCGGGTGGCCTATCCGATGACCGCCGGCGCCTACAGCACCGAGCGCACGATCCAGGCGGCCAGGGTCGTCAAGATACCGGATACGGTCGACGACCAGACGGCGGCAGCGATGATGCTGAAGGGCATGACGGTGGAGTACCTTCTGCACCGCACCTTTCCGGTCGAAGCGGGCCAGACCATCCTGTTCCATGCGGCGGCCGGGGGCGTCGGGCTGATCGCCTGCCAGTGGGCCAAGGCGCTTGGCGTCACCGTGATCGGCACGGTCTCGACCGACGAGAAGGCCGCGCTCGCCGCCAGACATGGCTGCGACCATCCGATCGTCAGCGCGCGCGAGGATATTGCCGAACGCGTCAAGGAGATCACGGACGGCAAGGGCGTGCCCGCGGTTTACGACTCGATCGGTGCCGATACGTTCGAGGCCTCACTCGCATCGCTCAGCCCGCGCGGCATGATGGTTTCGTTCGGCCAGTCCTCGGGGCCGGTCACCAGCCTCAACCCCGCGCGTCTGGCCCAGGGGGGTTCGCTGTTCTACACGCGGCCCAGCCTCGCCAACTACATCGCGACCCGCGACGAGCTGGAGCTTTCGGGCGCGCGGCTGTTCGACATGGTCGGATCGGGCAAGGTCGGCATCAACGTCAACCAGACCTACCCGCTGGTCGAGACCGAACGGGCCCATCGCGACCTCGAGGGTCGCAAGACCACGGGCTCGACCGTGCTGCTGCCATGAGCGACACCGTGAAAGCCGTCCGCGTCAACGAGCAGGGCAACGACGCCGTTCCGAGCCTGGATCAGCGCATAAGGTGGGCGAACTTGTCCCGGAACCAGATCGAATTGGGGACATTCTTGTGGAGGTAGGCCTTGTGACGAGCTTTTTCCTCTGGTGTCGCCTCATGAGAACGCGGTTCGCGTCGAACACGGGGGCGCGATGCATCCCTTGACCCGTATCCGGGCGCGCGCGCCTGGTTGGCAAAGGCAAAGTCCGCCTGCCGACCACCCTTCAGTTCGAGATAGACTTGGGCCAGAAGCTCGGCATCGAGCAACGCGCCATGGCGGGTCCGTGCCGAGTCATCGACCCCAAGGCGCTTCATCAGGGCGTCCAGGCTGTTGGCCTGTCCGGGATAGATCTTGCGCGCCAGCTCCAGCGAACAGGTCACGCGCTCGCCGCTGATCGGCTCCATGCCCTCCATGCGGAGTTCATTGTTGAGGAAGGTCAGATCGAACTCGGCGTTGTGGATGACGAGCCGGCTGTCAGCGAGGAAATCGAGCAGATCCTGAGCCTTGTCGCGAAACAGCGGCTGCCTCGCCAGGTACCCATCGGAGAGGCCATGCACATTGTAGGCCTCGCGTTCGTTCCCGCGTTGCGGATTGAGATAGGTCTGCCACGTTTTACCGGTCGGGATAAGGTTGACCAGCTCGACACAGCCGATTTCAACCAACCGGTGACCGGCCCCCAAGTCGAGACCGGTGGTCTCGGTATCGAGAACGACTTCGCGCATGGCATCCGGCGGGCAGAAGCCGACAGACTACACGATCGGACACCGTCAGGCGAGACGCGGACGGAACGCCGATCAGCGCGGCGGCCAGATTTGGCCGTGTCTTGTCCCCAGGTCGCGCGCGATGATACCGACGGAACGCCATGTCAGCCCCCTGGAAAGACCCGTCGGCACGATGTAGTCGGCTTTGCGTCGTTTCTCCGCATCGGGCATCTGCCGGCGGCGAATCGAGGCCAGTTTGTCGGCGGTCATCCCGGGTCGGCGCAGAACCCTGTGGGTCTGGATGAAGGCGGGCGCGCTGACCACGCAGGTGGCATCGACGTTGCGCTCACCCCCGGTCTCGAACAGCAGGGGGACATCCACGATGACAAGGCGCGTGCCGCGTCGGCATGCCCAGCGCAGAAACCGGTCACGCGCGGCACCGACCAACGGATGCACCGCGGCTTCCAGAGCCGCCAGGGCCGCCTTGTCGCCGAGCGCCGCAGCGCCGAGCTTCACCCTGTCGATCCGCGCATTGCGCCCGCTGCCCACGATAGCATCGGGAAACATCGCGGCCACAACGGGCACCGCCGCGCCACCGGGTCCGTAGAGTCTGTGGACGGCCGTATCGGCGTCGTGCACCTGCGCGCCGCGGCGGGCAAACATCGCCGCCACGGTCGACTTACCCATGCCGATGGATCCGGTGAGACCGAGCACGAACATGCCCGCTCTTTACGTCATCGCACAGACGCACGCCATGACCGGGACATCCGACTGACCGACCGGACGACCTCAACGGCATCCGGGAGCAGTGCCGCGCTGGCATCAGCCAGCGGTTACAATCCCTCGGCGACATAGGCGTAGAGGGCACCTGTGACCTCGGGTTCGCGGCCGAACCAGGCGGCAAAGCCGGGACGGGCCTGATGCAGCAACATGCCCAAACCATCGACCGTGCGCAGGTGGCGCGCCGCGGATCGATGCAGAAGATCGGTCTTGAGCGGGGCGTAGACGAGATCGCAGACGACCGCATCGTCGCCGAGCGGATCGAGCGCGATCCCGAGCGGCGGTTGGCCCGTCATGCCGAGCCGGGTCGTGTTGACGACGAGCCCCGCACCGTCGAGCGCCTGGTCGCGCTCGTCCCAGGCCACGGCGACAACGGCCTCGCCGAATTCGTCGGCCAGGCCCTCGGCCCGTTCGGCGGTGCGATTGGCGAGACGGAGCTCACGCACGCCCGCTTCGAGCAGACCGACGATGACCGCGCGGCTCGCACCGCCGGCACCGAGTACGACGGCGGGCCGGTCCACTGGCCAGGCGGGCGCCCGTTGTTCCAGATTCTCGAGAAAGCCGAAGGCATCGGTGTTGGTCACCCTGATGGCACCCTCGTCGGTGACGACGACGGTGTTGCCGGCACCGATCCGGCGGGCGCCCTCGTCGGCCTCATCGGCCAGCGCCAGCGTCTGTTCCTTGTGCGGCAGCGTCACGTTGCAGCCCCGCAGGCCGAGCGACGGCAGGGCGCGCAGGGCCTGCTCGAAATCTTCGGGTGCAACGGACAGCGGGACATAGGCGCCGTCGATGCCGTAGGCCTCGAGCCAGAAACCGTGCAACCGGGGCGAGCGGGAATGGCTCACCGGCCAGCCCATCACACCCGCAACCAGCGCCTTGCCCGAGATTGTCATGACGGCAGCACTCCCTGAACGCGCAGTTGGTCGAGCACCGGCAGCAGCGGCAACCCGACGATGGTGAAGTGGTCGCCGTCGATCCGGTGGAAGAGCTGAAGGCCCGGACCCTCGACCTGATAACAACCGACACTGGTGCACACCCTGTCGCCGACCGCCTCGAGGTAGGAATCGAGAAAGCCGTCGGTAAACGGCCGCATCGTCATCGCGGCAACCGCCGTTTCATGCCATAGCCGTGCCTCGTCACGCAGCAGAACGACCGAGGAGATCAGACGATGGGTCCGCCCGGCGAGGGACAGCAGATGATCGCGAGCGACCGCAACGCTCTCGGGTTTGTCGTACCAGCGGCCTTCACACTCGAGCATCTGGTCGGCGCCCAGCACGAGAGCGCCGGGCTGGCGTGCACTCACCCGCCGCGCCTTCAGTTCGGCCAGGGTTTCGGCGACCTGTTCGACCGGCGCACCTTCGGCCTTCAGCGAGTCCCTGACTGCATCCTCGTCGATGTTGGCCGCATCGACCTCGAAGACCACACCGGCGTTCTCCAGCATCTGTCGCCGACCGCCGCTGCGCGAGGCAAGGATGAGACGGGGGCCTGTCATGGCAGGGCCCCGAAGCGTTCCTGGTAGAGCTGCAGGATGGCGGCCGCAGATTCCTCGATCGAACGGCGGGTCACGTCGATCACGGGCCAGCCGTGCCTTTCGTAGAGCCGGCGGGCATGGGCCAGCTCGCGGCGCACGGCCTGGGGTTCGATGTAGTCGCTCTCGCCGTCCTGCTGCAGCATGGTCATGCGGTTCCTGCGGATCTGCACCAGCCGGTCGGCACTCTGGTAAAGCGCCACGATCAACGGCTTGCTGGCCTCGAGCAGCTCCTCGGGCGGATCGACACCGGGCACGATCGGCACGTTCGCAGCCTTGAGCCCGCGGTTGGCAAGATAGAAGCAGGTCGGCGTCTTCGACGTGCGCGAGACGCCAACCACGATCACGTCAGCGTCCTCAATGTCGTGGGGTGATTGACCGTCGTCATGGCGCAGGACGAACTGGATCGCGTCGACCCGGGCGAAATACTCGGCATCCAGCGCGTGCTGGCCGCCGGGCTGCCCTTTCACCGGCTGGCCGAGATAACCCGACAGCACGCCGAGCACGGGATCGAGCACCGGCACGCAGGGCACACCGATGCGCTGGCAGCCGAGCAGGAGCTGATCGCGCCTGGCCGGATCGACCATGGTGTAGATCACCACCCCGGGATTGGCTTCGATTGCGGCCAGAACACGATTCATCTGGCGCTCCGAACGGACCAGCGCCCAGACGTGTTCGATCGACTCGACATCCTCGAACTGCGCCACGGCGGCATGGGCCACCGACAGGATCGTTTCGCCGGTGGCGTCCGACACCAGATGGAAATGAAAGCTGGTCACAAGCCTGTGGGAGATTCGCGGCCCATGGGCAGATAACTCGCCTTAAACACCTGCCGCCGCAAGTCCGTTCCCGCTATCCCACAACACGCCGGCAACATGTCCCCATGGGGAGTTCCATGACGAACCCGTTGTGGAGATGTGACGGCATCCGCGATTCATGCCCGAAACTCCCAAGGTCATCCACACAAAGACCCACGACGTGACTCGCCGGGATATGGCGAGTCGCCCGATCCTCGCGAAACCGACATTCCGGGTTCATCCCCAAGTCTGCCATCCCTGTTGACGACTCGGCGCAAATCGTTGGCTCCACACCATCGACAGGGATTCACTACCACCACATCCTTTTTCTTAACCTTTTCCTGGTTAGGGGTTGGGTGTACGACCCTGACCGTGCCAACCGATCTTTCCGCCCGAACGATGGCATCGAAACCCCTGATCCGCGTGCTCGGAGGCGAACGTGTCGATCCCGTGCCGATGTGGCTGATGCGCCAGGCAGGACGTTACCTGCCGGAGTATCGTGCCCTGCGTGCATCTGCGCCCGATTTCATGACCTGCTGCAACACGCCCGAGATGGCGGCGGAGATCACGTTGCAGCCGATCCGGCGTTTCGGGCTCGATGCGGCGATCGTGTTTTCCGACATCCTGATCCTGCCCCGTGCCATGGGGCGCACGGTCCGGTTCGTCGAGGGTGAAGGGCCCAGGCTTGAACCGCTCAGCACACGGCATGAGATCAATGCGCTGGAACCGGCCCGCGCGGTCGAGGGCAACATGCCGCTGATGCAGACGCTGGGCCGTGTTGCCGTCGAGCTCGATTCCGACACCGCGCTGATCGGCTTTGCCGGGGCGCCGTTCACGCTCGCCGCCTATATGGTCGACGGCGAGGGGGGCGGTGCGTTCCCCAGGACCAGGGCGATGATGACCGACGATCCGGCCCTGCTCGATTCCCTGCTTGAAGTCCTGGCCGAGGCGGTCGCGATGCTGCTGGTTGCCGAGATCGACGCCGGGGCCGAGGCGGTGCAGATCTTCGACAGCTGGGCCGGCCTTCTGGAGAGCGACGAGGCCTTCGCCCGCTTCTCGACCCGTCCGATCGCATGGATCGTTGCCGACATCCATCGTGCCCGGCCCGGCGTACCTGTCATCGGGTTCCCGCGCGGGGCGCGCTGCCGCTACGCGGCGTTCCTGGAAGCGACAGGCGTGAATGCGCTTCAGGTCGATCAAATGACATCGCTGGAGTCGATGGCCGCGTTGCAGTGCCATGGTCCGGTGCAGGGCAATCTCGATCCCCGGATTCTGCTGGAGGGTGGGGAAACACTCGACCGCACTGCGACCGAGATCGTCGGGGTCCTCGCCGGTGGACCGCATGTCTTCAACCTGGGCCATGGTGTGATCAAGGAAACCCCGCCCGACCATGTTGCCCAACTCGTGGCGGCCGTCAGGGGTGTGTCATGACCCGCACGGCGGTGGTGCTGTTCAATCTCGGCGGTCCGGAATCGCCGGAGACGATCCAGCCTTTCCTCAACAACCTCTTCAACGATCCCGCCATTATCGGCCTGCCTTGGCCCCTGCGACCGCTGCTGGCGTCGGTGATCTCGAACAAACGCCAGAAGGAGGCGCGCGAGATCTACGCCCATATCGGCGGGCGCTCGCCGCTGCTGCCCGGAACCCAGGCGCAGGCCAGGGCGCTCGAAACGGCCCTTGGCGACGGCACCCGCGTCTTCATCGCCATGCGTTACTGGCACCCCATGAGCGACGACACCGCGCACGAGGTTGCTGCCTTCAAACCCGACCTTATCGTGCTGTTGCCGCTCTATCCGCAGTACTCGACCACGACGACCGGCTCGTCGCTGACGGCATGGCGCAAGGCTGCCAGGACGATCGGGCTCACCGTACCCACGGTCTCGGTCTGCTGTTACCCCGTGTCCGAGGGTGTCATCCAGGCCCACGCCAACCTGCTCGGGGCGGCGCTCGACGATGCTGGCGACGCGCCGGTGCGAGTCCTGTTCTCGGCCCACGGCCTGCCCGAGAAGATCGTCAGGGCGGGCGATCCCTATCAGTGGCAGATCGAGCAGACGGCTGAGGCCGTCCTCGCCCGGCTCGGCCGTGAGGAGCTCGACTGGCAGGTTTGCTACCAGTCCCGCGTTGGTCCGCTGACCTGGATCGGGCCTTCGACCGAGGACGAGATCAAACGCGCCGGCGCCGACGGCAAGGGTGCCGTTATCGTGCCGATCGCCTTTGTCAGCGAACATTCCGAAACCCTCGTCGAGCTCGATATCGAATATGCCGAGCTTGCCGCCGAAGTGGGTTGCAAGCCCTATCGCCGTGTTCCGGCCCTTGGGACCGAGCAGGCCTTCATCGACGGTCTCGCCGCCTCGGTGCGGCAGGCCCTGGAGAACGGCCGCCCCGCGATCGCACCCGATGGCGGACGCCGCCTCTGTCCGGCAGACTGGAGCAAATGCGCCTGCCGGGAGGCGTGAGATGGAAGGGTTTCTGGGTGCGGCCTATATCTGGGTGAAAGCGTTCCACATCATGGCGGTGGTCGCCTGGATGGCGGGTATGCTCTACCTGCCCCGGCTCTATGCCTATCACGTTGGCGCCGCGCCAGGCTCGAAACAGTCGGAGACCTTCAAGGTGATGGAACGCCGCCTGCTGCGCGGCATCATCAACCCGGCGATGATCGTGATGTTCGGCCTCGGCATCGCGCTGATGCTCAATTTCGGCGCTGATCTCTGGTCGGAAGGCTGGTGGTACGTGAAGCTCACCGCGCTCATCGCCATGGCCGCGCTTCACGGCGCGTTCTCCCGCTGGTGCCGCGCCTTCGCCGAGGACCGTGACACCCACAGCGCGCGCTTCTACAAGTGGTGGAACGAGGTGCCCGCCGTGCTGATGGTGATCATCGTTCTGATGGTGGTGGTGAAGCCATTCTGATGACAAGAGCGGATCGGAACAGTCGATCGGAACACTGGCGACCAACGCTGGCCTGTCCTGCGAATCAAGGCACGGATTTACGGTTGTCTGGTGGTGTTCACCGGACTGTTTGTTCCATGCCCAGCCGGTTCTTCGATGCTCCTCTTTTCGGGCCCGTTCATGCCTTTCGCTGCAGGCGCAAACCCGCTCGCAGGGCCGCACAACCCGGGCGACGGCGAACACCGCCCGCTCGATCAGGCTGCCGGCTGATCAGGGAGTCACGACGATCTTGCCGGTCGCACGCCGCTCCGCAAGATCCATGATGGCCTGCGGGGCGTCGTTGAGGGCATAGGTCTTCGAGACCAGCGGCTTGAGCTTGCCTTCCTTGATCCAGCCGAAAATCTTCCCGAAGGAATCGCGCAGCACCTCGCGCCCCCCCGGATGGCTGCGGTAGGAGCCCCAGTGCACGCCCATCAGGGCGATGTTCTTGACCAGCACGATGTTGGCCCTGGCTTCGGGGATGCGCCCCGCGGCGAACCCCACCACAAGCAGGCGTCCACCCCAGGCGATGCAGCGCATCGACTGGTCGAAGATGTCGCCGCCCACGGGATCGAAAATCACGTCGGCACCGCCGCCGGTCAGCGCCTTTACCTCGTGGCGGAACTCACCCCTGGTGTAGTCGATCAGATGATCGGCGCCGTGTTGGCGGGCGATTGCGAGCTTCTCCTCGCTGCTGGCCGTGGCGATGACCGTCGCACCCATGGCCTTGCCGACCTCGACCGCCGCGAGCCCGACACCGCCCGAGGCACCATGGACCAGCAGGCTCTCGCCGGGTTTCATGCGCGCACGATCGTCGAGCGAGATATGCGCGGTGCCATAGGCCACCGGCAAGGAACATGCGATGGCTCCGGGCACCGGGGCGGACCGCGGCACGACGTTCTCCGCCTTGCACGCCACCTTCTCCGCGTAGCCCCCTGTGCTCATCATGCCGATCACGGCGTCGCCGGCTGCGAACTCCTCGACGCCTTCACCCACGGCCGCAATCGTGCCGGCGACTTCCATGCCGGGCGTGAACGGCAGGTCCGGTTTCACCTGATATTTGCCCTGGATGATGAGGGTATCGGCGAAGTTGCTGGCGCAGCCCTCGACATCGATCACCACCTCGCCTGGTCCCGCCACGGGATCGGCCACCTCTTCGACAGTCAGGGTCTCGGGACCACCCCAGTCCCGACACAACAGGGCCTTCATCGTATGCAACTCCGTTTCGATCCGAAGGCGGGCACCCTACTCAGCGGCGCAGGCCGTGCAAATGGGAAAGCCACGCCAGGACGGCACCGGTCATCATCATCAGAACGACGGGAAGCGGCGAAGCGCTCAACATGTGACCCACCACGGTCATCAGGGCCGCCCCGATCGCCATCTGAAGCGCGCCCGAGAGCCCCGATGCGGTCCCGACGCGCGACGGATCCACGCTGACCGCCCCGGCGAACCCGTTGGGCATGCTGAAACCGTTGCCGATCGACATGACGCCCGAGAGCAGGAAGAAGCCGGTCAGCGTCAGCCCGCCGACCAGCGTCCAGGCGACGAGAATGACGGAGAATGTCATCGACAGGACGGTGCCAATGGTGATCATCCGGTCCAATCCCACGCGCTGGCCGATCCGGCCGGACGTGAAGTTGCCCGTCATGTAGCAGGCCGAAATGACGATGAACCACCAGCCGTAGTCCGATGGCGTACGGCCGTAGATATCGACAGCCACGACCGAAGCGCCGCCGAGGAAGCTGTAAAACGAGGCCGTGGTGAACGCGACCTGGAGCGCGTAGCCCCGAAAGCGCCGCATGCGTAGCAGGAAGACGAAGCCGCGCCACATGTCCTCACCGGACGCGCCCGCCCGTTGATCGGTCTGGGTCTCGTGGAGAAACGCGATAGAGGTCGTCGTGACCAGCACACCAAAGGCCAGCACGAACCAGAAGACCGACTGCCAGCCGTACCACTCGTAGAGGTAGCCGCCGATCAGCGGACCGATCATGGGTGCGACGATCATGCCTGCCGTGATGTAGGCGATCATCTGGGCCGCTTTCTCGCGGTCGTAAAGGTCACGCACGATGGCGCGCGACAGCACGATCCCGGCACAGCCGCCGAAGGCCTGCAGCGTGCGCCCGGCAATCAGCGCCCGGATGTCCCAGGCCAGCAGGCAGAACACCGATCCAAGCAGAAAAATCGCCAGCCCTGCCAGAAGCATGGGTCTGCGCCCGAACCGGTCCGACAGCGGCCCATAGAGAATCTGGCCGACCGTCATGCCCAGCAGATAGGTCGTGAGCGACAGCTGCACGATGCCGAATCCGGCACTGAAATCGTTCACCAGTCCCGGCATCGCCGGCACAAGAACCTGAAGCGCGAAGGGGCTGAGCGCCGTCACCAGGATCAGCGCCCAAAGCGGCGGGCGGCGCGAGGCGGGCATTCGCGTTGCGCCCGCTGTGTCTTCTGCGTGACAGTCGGGACGGAGAGCCATGTGACCTTATCAAGGGGCATCGAGAGCGCGGCACCATGACACAGGACCTGCCTGGCGGGGAAACCGCGGTGCCGGACGCGGTCGCGAAAGACTGGCGCGACCGGTTCCGTTGTGCGCCGGGCGACAGCAAGGACCTCTGCATCGAACTCCTCGTGCTCTTGCCTGCAAACTCTGGATGAGAAGCGAGCACATCGCGGTCAACCCCGCGATGCTTCGGATCAGATGCTTCGGATCAATCGGATAGCGCACGCCGACCGCCAGAGCGGCCCTCTCGAGATCGGGAGCAGGCCCTGCGTCGACACAACCGCGACGTTCATTGATACCGCCCGAGCGAATTCCCACCACCCGAAGCCGGCCGCGACAGCATCATGTCGCCTGCGGGCCAGAGCGCGGCGATTGCGGCTTGCCCCGTGCCAATCACGGACGCATCGTTCGGCTCCACCTTCGGATTGAGGCCTCCATGAAGTCCCATGCTCGTGTCGTCGTGATCGGCGGCGGCGTTCTCGGCTGTTCCATCGCCTATCACCTCACGAAAGCCGGCTGCGACGACGTCGTCCTGCTCGAGCGTGCTGAGCTGACGGCCGGCTCCACCTGGCATGCCGCAGCGAACATCCATGCCATGCACGGCAACGCAAGCCTGGCGCGGCTGCAAGACTACACGATCAGGATCTACGATCGGCTGGAGGAAGAGACCGGCCAGTCCGTCGGCCTGCACCGCTGCGGCGGCCTCTATCTCGCCACCAGCGAAGAGCGCTTCGACGAACTCAAGATCCAGCGTGCGCGCGCCCGCTACCTCAATCAGGAGTTCGAAATCATCGGACCCGACGAGATCGCGAAGCTCAATCCGCTGGTCAACATGGAGCGCGTGATCGGCGGCATGTGGGGCGACAGCGACGGCCATGTCGATCCGTCAGGCGTCACCCAGGCCTTCGCCAGGGGCGCGCGCATGGGCGGAGCGGTCATTGAGCGCGAGTGCCCGGTCACCGGCCTCGCCCAGCGTGCCGATGGCGGCTGGGACGTCACCACGCCCAAGGGCAACATGGTCGCCGAATTCGTCGTCAACGCCGCGGGCCTCTGGGCCCGCGAGGTCGGCGCGCTGGCAGGTTACTCCCTGCCGCTGGTCCCGATGGAGCACCAGTACATCGTCACCGAGTCCGTGCCGGAGATTCAGGGCCTCGAGAAAGAGATGCCGCTGACCCGCGACCAGGACGGTGAGTTCTACATGCGCCAGGAGCGCGATGGCCTGCTGCTCGGCTGCTACGAGCGTCACGGCGTGCACTGGGCGGTCGACGGCACACCGCTCGACTTCGGCATGCAACTTTTCCCCGACGACATCGGCCGCATGGAAAGGAACATGGAGGCCGCGATCGCTATCGTGCCGTGCTTCGGCAACGCCGGCATCAAGCGCGTGGTCAACGGCCCGATGATCTGGTCGCCCGATGCGGCCGCACTCGTGGGACCGATGCCCCATATGACGAACCACTTCGTCGCCTGCGGCATGATCCCCGGCTTCAGCCAGTCGGCCGGCGTCGGCTGGGCGCTCGCCGCATGGATTCTCGAGGGCGAGCCGCCCGTCGACATGATGCCGCTCGATGTCACCCGCTTCGGCGACTGGGCGACCAGGGGGTACACGCTGGCCCGCACAGCCGAAAACTACGGCAAGCGCTTCGCCATCGCTTATCCCGGCGAGGAACGCGAGGCCGGCCGCCCGCTCAAGACCCCGCCGATCTACGATCTCCTGAAGGCCGAGGGTGCTGTCTTCGGTGCAGGTTTCGGTTTCGAGCGCCCGCTTTGGTTCGCTTCCAACGGCGAGGAGCCGCGCGACATCCTCACCTTCCGCCGCCCCAACTGGTTCGACGCCGTGGGCCGGGAGTGCCGCGCGCTGCGCACCGGCGTCGGCATGATGGAGATCTCCGGCTTCGCCAAGTACGAGATCGAGGGCCCGGGTGCCGAGGCCTTCCTCGACCACGTGCTGGCCTGCAAGCTGCCGAAGAAGGACGGTCGCACGGTGCTGGCACCCATGCTCAACCGGAACGGCGGCATCATCGGCGACTTCACCGTCACCCGTCTGGGTGAGGGCCGCTACTACCTCGTCGGTGCCGGTGCCGCCGAAAGCTTCCACCTGCGCCACTTCGCCGATCACATGCCCGATGACGGCAGCGTGGATCTGCGCAGCGTCACGCTCTCCCGTGCCGGTCTCGCCATCTCCGGACCCAATGCACGAACCCTGCTCTCACGCCTGACCGACGAGGACGTGTCGAACGAGACCTTCAAGTTCCTCACCACCCGCGACATGGAGCTCGCCAGCGTGCCCTGCCGTGTGATGCGCATCGCCTTCACCGGCGACCTCGGCTACGAGCTCCACATGCCGAGCGAATACCAGCGCACGCTCTATCATGCGCTGTGCGCGGGGGGCGAAGACCTCGGCCTCACGCTCTGCGGTGCCCGTGCGCTCGACAGCCTGCGCCTCGAAAAGGGCTACGGCCGCTGGGGCACCGAGTTCACCGCCGACACCACGCCGCAGGAAGCCGGCATGGACCGCTTCGTCGCCATGGACAAGGGCGACTTCATCGGCCGTGAAGCCCTGATCCGCGCCGGCAACGAAGGCCCGCGCTACAGGATGGCGACGATGGTGATCGACGCCGACGGCGCCGACTGCTGGGGCAACGAGCCGGTCCTCCAGGACGGCAAGCTCGTCGGCGTGGTCTCATCCGGCGGCTATGGCCACCACGTCAATCGCTCCATCGCCATGGTCTACCTCGACCCCGATCTCGCCGACGATGCATCGGGGCTGACGGTGGAGATCCTTGGCGAGATGCGATCGGCAGCGATCGCATCGGAAGCGCCGTTCGATCCGGAGAATGCGCGGCTGCGGGGGTAAACGCGCAACAAATGAGCGATATGCGGAATCGATTTCATCGGGATGATATCCTGCGTCGGCGAGGAGGTTCGCGCAGGGCGGTGGCGTGAAGGTATCGATGATCGTTGCGATGGCCTCCCGGAGGTCATCGACGGTTCTGGCAGCGGCCTTTCGGAGCAGGACCTTGAGCCCAGAGAACGCCATCCCGAATGCCATCCCGACAGGGTTGACGTCCGGACTCCAGGGCGGCAGGTCAAGCAGCCCGCCCCCCGCCCCCCGGCCCCTTGGACCTGCGCCTCGCCGATCGGCATGACGCCTCGCCCGGAGACCTGCTGCCAACGAGACCTTCGGGTGTTCCGATGGGGCGGGCGGGTATCCCGATGGGACGGGCCGCAAGCCTCTTCACCGAGGCGCTCGACCAGACCGGGAACAAGAGCCGCGGGCCTGTCCGGCTTCGAACCCGCAGGCCGCCCTCCATCGCATCAACGAGCCGGCGTCGAAGGTCCAATCCGTACCAACGCCCCATATTTGCCACCCGACGCTCCTGCGGGTACAGAATCATGGCGTGGAACGAATGGGAATGCCCTTGTTCCATTCAGATCAAGAGGAAGACGCTCCAGACCCGGACCGTTTGATCCAGCGCATTGTGGCCCCGCCCTCGCACCCCAGGGTGGGGCGATTCGGGGGAGTCTTGCATTGCCAAAACCGCTGATTGCGATGCTGCGGCAGATGACCAGCGCGTTGCGCGATCTGGCGCCGATCATCCTTGTCATCGCCTTTTTCCAGATCGTCGTCCTGCAGAAGCCCTTTCCCGACATGGGCAAGGTGCTGGTCGGCCTGCTGTGCGTGGTGGCGGGTCTGACGCTCTTCATCCAGGGCCTCGAAACCGGTCTCTTCCCTCTGGGAGAAAGCATGGCCCGGGCCTTCGCCCGCAAGGGCAGCCTGATCGCCTTGCTGGGTTTCGCCTTCTGTCTGGGTTTCGGCACGACCGTCGCCGAGCCTGCCCTGATCGCGGTGGCTGCCGAAGCAGCCGAAGTCGCGGCGGCGGCCGGTGCCATACCGCTGACCGACGATGCGCAGGAGACCTACACCTTCAACCTCCGCATGGTGGTCGCGGTGTCGGTCGGTGCCGCCATCGTGCTCGGCGTGTTGCGCATCCTGAAGGGCTGGCCGATCCATCGCCTGATCATATCGGGTTATGTGCTGGTCACCGTCATGACGGTGTTCGCACCCGATGAGATCATCGGCGTCGCCTATGACTCCGGCGGGGTGACCACCAGCACGATCACGGTGCCGCTGGTGAGCGCACTCGGCGTCGGGCTGGCCACCTCGATCAAGGGGCGTAACCCCATGATCGACGGTTTCGGACTGATCGCCTTCGCCAGCCTGACACCGATGATCTTCGTCCTGATCTACGGCATGGCGGTCTGATGCTCGCGTTCCTTATCTTCTTCGCCGAGACCGCCGCCTCGACCGTTCTCGATGTCGCGCCGATTCTGGCGATCCTGGTCCTGTTCCAGCTCGCCGTGCTGCGGCGCAAGGTGCCGAACCTGCGCAAGATCGCCTTCGGCTTTCTCTATGTTCTGGTGGGGTTGACGCTGTTCCTGATCGGGCTCGAGGAGGCGCTCTTCCCGATCGGCGAGACCATGGCGCAGCAGCTCACCTCACCCGAGGTGATCGGTACGGAGGGGCACGCCGACAGTGTCGACTGGTCGGACTACCTGCTGGTCTATGCCTTCGCCGGTGCCATCGGCTTTGCCACCACCGTGACCGAGCCCTCGCTGATCGCCGTGGCGCTGAAGGCCGAGGATGTCTCCGGCGGCGCGGTCGGCGCCTGGGGGCTGCGCATCGCGGTGGCGCTGGGTGTGGCGGCGGGCGTGGCGCTCGGCTGCTTGCGCATCGTCACCGGCACGCCGCTGCCCTGGTACATCATCGCCGCTTATCTTGTGGTGATCGTGCAGACCTTTCGTTCGAGCCGGATGATCATTCCGCTGGCCTATGACTCCGGCGGTGTGACGACCTCAACCGTGACCGTGCCCATCGTCGCCGCGCTCGGCCTGGGGCTCGCTGCATCGGTGCCCGGCCGCAACCCGCTGATCGACGGCTTCGGCCTGATCGCCTTCGCCAGTGTCTTTCCCATCATGTCCGTCCTGGGCTACGCCATGGCCGCCTCCTGGATCAGCCGCAAACGGACACCATCAGACAGTCGATCCGAGGAGACCGGGCCATGAGACTGAAACTGATCGTCGTTCTCGTGAACGACGAGATCACCGACACCGTGATTGATGCGGCCCGTGCCGGCGGCGCGACCGGCGCAACGACCATCACGAGCGTCCGGGGTGAAGGTCTCAAGCCCGAGAAGACCTTCTTCGGCCTTGACCTCGCCGCCCAGAGGAATGTCGTGCTGTTTCTTGTTGTCGAACCGCGCGCCCGCGACATCCTTGAACGCATCCGGGATGCTGGCAAATTCGACGAGAATCCCGGGGCGGGCGTCGCGTTTCAGGTGCCGATCGACGATGCCGTGGGGTTGAGCACCCAGCTTCCCGCGATCATGGAAGAGCTGGAGTCCGAGCTATGAACGACAAGACCATCATTCGTGTCAGCGACGTGATGTCGACCGGCTTCCATGCGATCGACGGCCTGGCGACCGTGGCCGATGCCATCCGCATGATGAAGCAGCACAGCATCAGCTCGCTTGCTGTCAACAGGCGCAGCAAAGATGACGAACTCGGCATCCTCGCGGTGGCTGACATCGCGACAGACGTCACCGCCCGGAATCGGGCGCCTGAGCGGGTCAGTGTTTACGAGATCATGACCAAACCGGCGATGACCCTGCCGGCGGACATGCAGACGCGTTACGCGGCCCGGCTCCTGACGCGGTTCCACATCACCCGAGCCATCGTCGTCGACCGGGAGCGCAACCCGCTCGGCATGGTCACCCTGCGCGACCTCGTCCTCGGTCACGCGAAAGGGTAACGACGGAAACGTCAGTATCCTGCATCTGTGCGGTGGCGTACCGATCGCGCCGAGCGATCTCGACGCTGAGACCCGTCACCTCGATTGCATCCAGGTCATCCTGACGGAGTCCGACAAGGGCTGGCATGCGGCAGGGCTCGGCAGGCAGCGGGTGAGCGATGCCATCGACATGCTCTGCATCGCCCGCGGCAAGACCCGCGAGGAGATCCGGGCGGAGCCCGGCTTCTTCACGACCATCAACGTCAACGCGCTGCGCAAGATCGACGGGCCGATGCTGGAGGGCCTGATGGAGGCCGCACGTCACGGCCAGGCGCTCTCGCTGACGCCGTTCACGCTCTCGGGCGCGATGAGCCCGTTGACCATCCCCGACGACACGGGCCTATGAGACGATCAGTCGGCCTGCCCGGACGGCTGCTGACTGAGATTGTCGATACGGATGCCGGCGTGGCGATCCCAGTCGGGCGGCATCTTCCAGACGCGGTCCTCAGCGTGAATCGTCGGTGCGGACCGGCCACGTACGATAGTCCAGCGGTGACGCGAACGATAGGGAATCTCGGCGAAGCAGGCGGTGTCGGCTGACTGGTAGCCGGCAATCACGACGGGCCGGCCTCGGTCGCTGGTATTGGGCAGCGCACTGTGGACCGTGTTGCAGTTGCTGATCAGCACGGAACCGGCCGGCGCGGTGATCGCCACCGCCGTCTCCTCGGGGATGAGATGTCTGTCCTGGTCACCGATCAGACCAAGCCAGGCACCGTCCGGCCCATAGTGATCGAGCAAGGGTCCGCGGTAGCTGCCCGGGATCACGCGGGTCGGGCCCATCTCCATCGTCACGTCGTCCAGATAGGTCAGGGTCATCAGCGGCGTCAGGTTGGTTGCCGGTGCGAAGGCGCTGTCCTGATGCCAGTCGAAACCGCGCCCCCCGGGCCGCTTGAAGGCGACGTTCGATTCCCGGAACAGCACGTCCGGACCAACCAGGTCGGCCACCGCATCGACCAGGGGCGAGTCGGAGGCGTAGGACCAGATCATGTCGTGATGGTCGGCCGCACAGAGGATCTGGCGCAGATGGCGACCGTCGTCCGAGGTCTCGAACTCGAAGTCGGGCGGACAGTCGGCCGGCGTTTCGGCACGACGATAAAGCGCGTCAAGGACACCACGCAGGGCCTCAACCCGCTCGGCGTCAATATAGCCCTCGAGCAGCAGATAACCGTTCGCAAAGTAGAAGGCGCGTTGCTCCGCCGAGAGAACGTGCAACGGGAGCTGTTCGATATCGGCCTGACGCATGGAGGCTCTCCTTGATCTCCGGGACTCAGTCCTCGTTGCGCTCCGACGACTCCCGATCGCGATCATACCACCGCTCCACTGGAAACGCCGGAAGCCAGCCCTCACGCCGAACAGTCCAGAGCTCGTATGTCGGCTTGAACTGATCCGGCGCATTGAGCGCGCCTGGAGCGGATCCAGCTGAGTGTGTGAATCCGCTCGACCCCGGGATGCTCAAGGAATGGTCCAGTCGATTTCCTTGCGCAACGGCAGCACGCGGGGCGCGCGAAACGACAAGCTGTAACACGCGGTGGCATGAAGGATGTGGAAGCCGCTCCGCCGGTAGTCCGGCATGTCCCAATGCGCCTTGTTGTCGAACCCGGTCACGATATCGGGGTTGTCGATGCCTTGCCTGGCCATATCCGGATCTCCTCCCGCGTCGCGGCAGCTTGCCAGAGTCGGGCGCTGGCGTTAAGCGGGAGTCATGGCCGGATGGAACACGATCACACCTCCGGGGTCCTTGCCATCATCATCGAAGCAGGTGCCGTGATCGCGGCGGCCATCAAACAACACAATCCCCGCAACCCCGCATCAATCCCCACACGATTCCAGCGTCGACCGAAACACCCTCCAAGACGGGAACGGGCCAGGTTGTGTCATGGTGTGCAGGCTCTTTCTTCTGATCCTCGGGCTTGGCTTGGTGTCGTCTGTGCAGGCCCAGACCTTCCCCTCGGCAATCGACTCCGCTCCTGGCGGCCACGTTGTGGAGATTGTCGACGGTGACACCCTGGTTCTGTCCGACGGCGCGGAAGTCCGTCTGGTCGGGATCATGGTGCCGAAGCTCGCCCTGGGACGCGACTGGATGACCGACGAACCCCTGGCGCAGGATGCAAAGGACGCACTCGAAACGCTGGTCCTCGGCCGGGACGTCATCTTGGTGCCCGACCAGACGTCGATGGACCGGCACGGTCGCCTTCTCGCTCACGTCCTTGATCCGCAAGGCGTCTGGGTGCAGGCTGCACTCTTGGAAGCCGGCCTCGCGCGGGTCTACTCGTTCGCCGACAACCGCGTCCATGTCGCCGACATGTTGGAGCACGAAGCGAGCGCTCGCGGTGCCGCTCGTGGGCTGTGGTCCGATCCCTACTTCGCCGTGCGGGACGCCGGGCTGCCCAATGCGATTCCTGTCGACCGCTTCGAACTCGTCGAGGGCGTGGTCGCCGATGTCGCGGAGGTCGACCGGCGCATCTACATCAACTTCGGCGACGATTGGCGGACCGATATGACTGTCACGGTTTCGCCGCACAATCGCGGCAGTTTTCTTGATGCGCCGCTTGATGTCCTGTCGCTGGAGGGGGCACGCATCCGTGTTCGCGGCTGGACCAGCTGGTACAATGGTCCGATGATCGAGATCGACCATCCAGAGACAATCGAGGTGCTTGAGTGATGCTGTCGCGCCTGCGTTCCCTTCTCTTCGTTGCCGTGGCCGGCATCGCTGCGGTCGCCGTCGGTGCCTGCGCCAGGAACCCGGCCACGGGCCAGTCGGATCTTTCGCTTGTCTCGCCCGCCCGGGAACAGCAGATCGGCGACGAGGCCCACCCGCAGGTGGTCGCACAGTTCGGCGTCTACGAGGAGGTCCCGGAGCTCAACGCTTATGTCGCGACGATCGCCTCGCGGCTTCACAGCGTCTCGGAGATGTCGGGGCAGGCGTTCCGGTTCACGCTACTCGACAGTGACATGGTCAACGCCTTCGCCATTCCCGGCGGCTACGTCTATGTCACGCGCGGCCTGATGGCGCTCGCCAACAGCGAAGCCGAACTCGCCGGCGTGATCGGCCATGAGATCGGCCATATCACCGCCCGCCATGGCGCCCGGCGCATAACCCGACAGACCCTCGCCGGCCTCAGCATCCTCGGTTTCGGCATTGCGACCCGGGACCGCAACCTGATGGAAGCGGCCAGTGTGGGAGCGGCGGCCTGGCTGGCCGGATACGGTCGCAGCCAGGAGCTCGAATCCGATGAACTCGGCGTCCGCTACCTGACCCGTGCCGGCTATGACCCGCTGGCCATGGCGACCTTTCTGGAGCAACTGGGACGTGACTCGGCGCTCTCGCGCAAGATCGCCTTTCAGGAGAACCAGCCCGATCCCGCCGACAGCTGGTTCGCCACGCATCCGCGAACAGAGGATCGCGTCGTGGCGGCGGCCGAACTTGCGCGTGCCGACCTCCCCAATCCCTTCGAGGGGCGCAAGGAGTATCTGCAGCAGATCGACGGGATGATCTGGGGCGACAGCCCCGCCCAGGGCTTCCGACGCGGCCGCAACTTCTCTCACCCCGAGCTGCGCTTCTCGTTCGACGTGCCCGAAGGCTTCCGGATGCTCAATTCCCCCTCGGAGGTCATCGCCTTCAATGCGGACGGTGCCTCCCTGATCTTCGACGGCACCGCGAACCAGAGTGGCTCCATGGCGGCCTACGCGCAGTCCTGGGCGAACCGGGCCTTCGGCCGTTCGGTGTCGCTCAACGATCTCGAAGCCATCGACATCAACGGCATGGCCGCCGGAACCGGCTGGACCACCGTGCCCCGCCAGCAGGGTTCAGTCGACGTCCGCTTCCTCGCGATCCGCTACGACAGCAGCACGATCTACCGGTTTATCTTCGTGACGCCGTCAGCATCGGCGGCAATGCTCAATGAGGCGTTCCGCCGCACCACCTACAGTTTCCGCAAGCTGTCATCGTCGGAAGCGGCCGCCCTGCGCCCGCTGCGGATTCGAATTGATGAGGTGCGTGCCGGCGACACGATCGCCACCTTCGCGGCCCTCATGCAGTTCGACAATCTGCAGCGCGAACGATTCATGGTGCTGAACGCGATCACGTCCGAAGCCGATCTCCAGCCCGGCATGCTGGTCAAGGTGATCAGGGAGTAACGACGATACCGGCGGCGATCAGCCGGTCGATCTCGTCGTCCGTAAGACCGGTGCCGTCGTCGATGGTCGGCGAGCCGCCGCGGACCGGGTGATGGTGGTGATGGTCAGGAGTGCCGTTGGCCACCATCAGGCCCGATCAGGACATGGGGGTCAGGTCGAGAACCCGGATGTCCTCGAACGGCTGCATCGCGGTCAGCTCAGGGCCTGCGCCCTGTCGAGCATGGCGTGGAGCAGAACGTTGCAGCCGGCCTCAAGGTCTTCCCTGGCCGCATTCTCGATCTCGTTGTGACTGATGCCACCTTCGCAGGGCACGAAGATCATCGCCGTCGGTGCGACACGGCTGACATAGACCGCGTCGTGGCCCGCGCCCGACACCATGTCCATGTGATCGTAACCAAGAAGCTCGGCGCCTCTGCGGACCGCGTCGATACAGCCGGTGTCGAAGGCCACAGGCGGCGAGACCCAGATTTCCTCGATCTCGATCTCGACCTTCTTCCTGACGCCGATCTTGGTGGCGGCCCAGCGCAGGCCCGCATCCAGGCGATCGAAGGCCTCCTGGTCGGGATGGCGGATGTCGACCGACAGCATGACGTCCCCGGCGATGGTGTTGCGCGATCCCGAAGGCAGGCAGTGATCGACCTTCACGGTGGTGCGACCGTGCGGGCCCTCGCCGAGCGCATTGTCGTCGAGATGCTGGATCAGCTTGGCCGCGGCCACCATGGCGTCCTTGCGCATTTCCATGGGCGTCGGCCCAGCGTGGGCCTCCATGCCGCGGATGTTCACGTTGTACCAGCGGATGCCCTGCACCCCGGTGACGACGCCAACCGGCTTCCTTTCGGCCTCCAGGATCGGCCCCTGTTCGATATGGGCTTCGAAATGGTGACCCAGCGTATGGCCTCCGGGTTCCTCGTCGCCGAGGTAGCCGATACGGGCGAGCTCCTCGCCCATGGTCTTGCCATCGGGGTCGGCCTGGTTGTGAGCATAGTCGAGGCTGAAGGCGCCACCGAAGACCCCCGATCCGATCATGGCCGGAGCGAAGCGTGCACCTTCCTCGTTGGTCCAGCAGATCACCTCAAGCGGCGCCCCGGTTTCGACCCCGGCATCGTTCAGCGAGCGGACAATCTCGAGCCCGGCAAGCACACCGTAGACGCCGTCGAACTTGCCACCGGTAGGCTGGGTGTCGAGATGGCTGCCGGTCGAGACCGGACTGGCATCGGGATCACGGCCGGGCCTGCGGGCGAAGATGTTGCCCATCTTGTCCACCGAACAGGTCATGCCGGCGGCTTCGCACCAGCCGACAAAGAGATCACGCCCCGCCTTGTCGCCGTCGGTCAGGGCGAGACGACAGTTGCCGCCCTTTTCGGTGGCATCGATCCTGGCCATTTCCATGATCGATTCCCAAAGGCGGTCGGCGTTGATCTGCAAGCCCTGGCTCATGTGCACTCCCAAGCGCAAACGTCGTGTCGGGGCATCATGGCGAGCAAATGGCAGGGATCAAGCCTCGATGCGGTCGACGGCGTTCCCGTTTTGGTCGAAGCAGCAGGCAACAAGCGGGCCGCCCCGTCCGCACCCGCCATCGACAGTGGCGCGGAAGCCCTCAATCGCGACTCCGCCCTCCTGCGGATCGTGGCCGCGGACGACCATGCGGAACGAACCATAGGGTGCGGTCAGTCCGGCAAAGCCGGAGGGCTGCCACCAGAAAGCGTCCCTTTGGGTCTTGATCGGACGGTCCGGGTCGAGGCCGGAATGGACGAAGAGGATCGTGCCGTCATCGGTCACGCAGGCGCGCTTCAGATGGGTCATGAGTGCGCGGTGACCGGGGTGGCCGTACATCGAATCGCGCAACCCGCCCGTCCAGCGCGTCAGGGTCACCGTGCCGCCGCGGGCCGCCACCAGACCGTCGCCGGCATTGCCGCCATAGGCCTTGATCGTGGCCGCCACGCCGCGTTCGAGCATCCAGCCCATAACCGCCGGAGGGTCCATGGCCAGCTGAAGCTGCAGCAGCTTCTGCCACATCTCCTCCTGTGCGCCGCGCAGGAAGACGACGTCCTGCGGCATCATGCCGGGCTGCGCCAGAAGCTCCCGGCGGAATGCGATCAGTTCGTCGACCGTACCGCTTACATCGTCACCGAAGCCCAGGAAATTGCCGAGGTAGACCAGGCGATCGCGCACCTGGAACCGTTCGGCCAGCTGGCGGTGCAGGTCGACGAGCTGTGCATGTTCACCGTGAATGGCACCGATTGCCCATACGCGTTGCCAGCCCGTGAGGGTGCCGAATTTGTCTGGGTCGAGCATGGGCCGGGTTCCAAAAACAGACCGCCCCGCCCCGCATCCGCGGCAGGGCGATCAGGGTAATTCGCTTTCGTTACAACCGAAAGCGGGCACGGGCCGGGTCATGCGGCCTGCAGCGTCTTTTCGATCTTCGTGGTGGCCTGCGAAGGCTCCGTGCCTTCGACCGCCGCGAGTTCGCGCGACAGCCGGTCGAGCGCCGCTTCGTAGAGCTGGCGTTCGCTGTAGGATTGGTCAGCCTGACCGACGCGGGCGTGAAGGTCGCGCACCACCTCGGCGATCGAGACGGGATCGCCGGAGTTGATCTTCGCTTCGTACTCCTGCGCGCGGCGGCTCCACATGGTCCGCTTCACGCGCGCACGGCCCTTCAGCGTGGTCAGTGCGCTCTTCATGATGTCCTTCGACGACAGCTTGCGCATGCCCGACGATGTCACTTTGTGGGTCGGCACGCGCAGAACCATCTTGTCCTGCTCGAAATGCACCACAACCATCTTCAGCTTGGCTTCGCCGATCGTCTGTGCTTCGACAGCCTTGACCAGCCCAACCCCGTGGGTCGGATAAACAACGTAATCGCCGGCCTTGAGCTTGATGTTCTTGGTCGCCATGAGTTGTTGTACCTGCCTGTTCTTGTTGCGCTCGGCCGGATTCCCGCGTGACGCAGGGCCACGGTGCAGCGGCCCCCCGCGACCGCCGGCCGGTATCCGTATCTGTTGTGATTCTGTGCGCCCCTCCGGGGTCCACACAGGGAAAGGATCAACCCAAGCCGACCCTCTCGACATCCACAATCTCCCCTTTTGTCGAGGAGATGTCCGATTATATCACGAACGTGGGAAAACTGGAAGTTCCAACCGGAATCCGCGCCCTTCCGGCGTTATCAGGGCTTTGAAACCCAACCAATCGAAGCCGAGTCGGGTCAACAATCAGCCTTCGCCCGGGTCGGGGCTGAAGTGTTCCTTCTTGTCCTTTACATGACGCCAGTTGTCGGAATCCGGCAGCGGACCCTTCTGTCGTGTGATGTTGGGCCAGACTTCCGCGTACTGCCGGTTGATCTCGAGCCACTCTTCCAGGCCATCGTCGGTGTCGGGCTTGATCGCGTCGATCGGGCATTCCGGTTCGCACACGCCGCAATCGATGCATTCGTCCGGATGGATCACGAGCATGTTTTCGCCCTCGTAGAAGCAGTCCACGGGGCAAACCTCGACGCAATCGGTCAGCTTGCACTTGATGCAGGCCTCGACGACCACATAGGTCATGAATGTCTCCTCGCCTCCTTGGGGATTCGCCATCGGCGGCGCACGGCGCTGCAACGCTATCTATGCCATTCCGCAACCGGGTCAAGCGTCGAAGCGGCCGATTCGGCATGTGTGGCTATCAAGCCCTGGCGAGCTTCGCTTCGGCACGCCTCCTGGCCAGGGCGCGGTCGCCGTCCTCAACGTGAAGCAGGCCGGCGATCCGGCGCACCAGAGAATCCTCGTAGGCATGCAGCTCGCCGTCGGCCAGCACGACCAGCCAGAGCATCTCCATCATGGCGACACGCTCCTCGGCATCGAACTCGGCTTTGATCACGCGGGTAAAACGGTTCCAGTCGACCGAGTCCCGGGCGATCTCGTTGGCGCGCGCCACGAGGCGCTCGGCAGCGGCCCGCTCAAGCGCGAAGTGATTGGCCAGAACATCGGTCAGATGCGCAATCTCACGCTCATCGACATGACCGTCGATCAGCGAGGCTTCGACCAGGATGCAGGCGGCCGCTTCGCGCAACTCGTCTTCGGCTGTGGATTCGGGTTCCGGGGTGCCGGCTTCCAACCCCAGCAAGGCTTTGACACGTCCGATCATGGGGGCCCTTATGGCAGAGGACCGTTCAGGTGGTCAAAGAGCTTCGCCGTGATGGACAAAACGGTCGAGCGCACGACGCTCGGCCTTGGTCGGTCGGCCCGCGCCGCTCTCGCGACGTGCCGCCTTGGATTGGGTCTGCTGGACCTCCTTCGGTGCCAGATCCTCGTAGAGGGCGGCCGCCTCGCTCGCCGGTCCGCGCCGCTCGCCGATCCCGACCACCTTCACCACCCTGATGTCGCGGCCCTGCGGGAAGGTCAGGACGTCGCCCGGCCGGATCGAACCGTGGGACTTGGTGACCTTCTCGCGGTTGACCCGGACATGGCCGTCCGAGACGAGGTGCTGGGCGAGGGTCCGGCTCTTGCAGAAACGAGCATACCAGAGCCACGTGTCGATACGGATCGCGGTGGTGCTCAACGGGCAATCTCCAATTCAGCGAGCCTGGCGAAGGGTGACGCGGGGTCGATCTTCTTCGCAACCGGCTTCTTGCGGCCCTTGTGGCGGGGTGGGACGAGTGTGACCTTGTCGCCCTCGAGCACGGCGCGAAAACCGAGCGCGGTGACGATGGCGACAAACTGGGTGCGGCTCGATCCCGAGAGCGAGATCAGTTCGGCCGGCGCTTCGGACGATCCCTTGCGCGTCAGCTTGCGAATGTCGGCTGCGAGCCGTTCGGCCATGTCGACGCGCAGGGCACGTGGGCCCAGGCGCCGGTAGCCGATGGCCTGATAGAAGCCGTTTGCGAGCCCGTCTCCCGCATCGATCGCGACTTCGCCCCTGGCGGGCACGACCGGTAGGGTCTCGGCGCGGTTGGCGAGCGACCACAGGATCGCCCTGAGTTCGAGATCGCGCGACGACATGAGCGGCTTCAGATAGGCACCATAGAACCCCAAGCGGACACCCAGCCTTGCAAGGCTCTTGCGGCCCTCCTCATCGAGCTCGCGGGTGAGCTTGAGGCAGCCCTTGCCCATGGCAACGCCGAGACCTTCGATCAGCTGATAGGCGATGCCGCGCGCAGCACCGTGGAGTGGTGCATCACGGAGCTTCACGAGTGCGCCGACCCCATCGCGGATCCACGACGACAGCCATGCCTCGAGCCGCTTGCGAATGCGCTGCGTCATGTCGGCATCGAGTGCGTCGGACGCCAGAACCTCGACATTCGGCGCCAGGGCATCGCGACCGCAGCGCAGCCGCGCGATGGGTTCGCCACGCCACAGGACCGTCAGCGCCGCATCGATGTGCAGGGCGTCGCAGTTGTCCTTGCACAAGACGCGGACCCGCCGCGCCACCTCAGGCGCCACCGCCTGCCGCGCCGCCGAGGTCAGCGCCCGATCGAGCGTCTGGCGCGAGCTGTTGGCGGGACGGAAGCGGAAACCCATGACCTGGCCCACGGCCTCGCCCTCGACCATGACCTGGCCGTCGTCGGCAACATGGGCATCGAAGGCACCCCGACCCTTCAGGCCGCGTACCACGGTGGCGGCGCGGCGATCGACGAAACGCTGGGTGAGCCGTTCGTGCAAGGTGTCCGACAGCCGGTCTTCGATGGCGCGCGCAGCCTCCTGGAGGCCGTCGTGATCCTCGACCCAGTCGGACCGATGGGAGATGTAGGTCCATGTGCGGATATGGGCGATACGCGTCATCAGCATGTCGATGTCGCCGTCGCTGCGGTCGAGCCGTTCGATGCTGCGCATCACCCAGTCCTGCGGCAGGCGCCGGGTGGCGCCCATCAGGTGCCGGCAGATATGCGCCAGCAGCCGGACGTGATGGTCGTGCATGACCTTGCGGAAGTCCGGCACCTGGCAGATCTCCCAGAGCAGTCGCACGGCCTCGGGGTTTGAGGCCAGTGCGGCAATCTCGGGATCGCGTGCCAGGTCGGCCAGCGCCATGTGGTCGGCGGCCATGCGATCCCGCATCAGCATCGGGTGATCGGAGCGTTTCTCCAGGCTCTTCAGCAGGAAGCCGGGGCTGCGGAAATCAAGCTTGGCGTTGCGCCACATCACCGCCTTCACGTCATTGAAGGTGTGGCTCTCGATGGCCCGGGTGACCGCGTCGTCGAGCCTTTCGACCGTCCAGGTCGTGCCGAAGGTGCCGTCGTTCATGTGGCGGCCGGCGCGGCCGGCGATCTGGGCGAGTTCCGCGGCCTTCAGGTCGCGCGGGCGGGCACCGTCGAACTTGCGCGTCGCCGCGAAGGCGACGTGGCGCACATCCATGTTGAGACCCATGCCGATAGCGTCCGTCGCCACCATGTGGTCGACCTCGCCCTCCTGGTACATGGCGACCTGGGCGTTGCGTACACGGGGGCTCAGCGCACCGAGGACCACCGCGCAGCCGCCGCGCTGGCGGCGCAGGGTCTCGGCCAGCTCATAGACCTCGGCCACCGAGAACGCGACAACGGCACTCCTGGGTGGCAGGCGGGTGATCTTGCGGAATCCGGCGTAGCTCAGCTTCGAGAAACGAGGGCGCACGATGAACTCGGCGTCGGGCACCAGTTCCCTGATGACCGGCCGCATGGTGGCCGCACCCATCACCATGGTTTCTGACAGGCCGCGCGCCCGCAACAGGCGGTCGGTGAAGGTGTGACCGCGCCCGGGGTCGGCGCAGAGCTGGATCTCGTCGATCGCCAGGAACTCGACCGGCAGGTCGAGCGGCATGGATTCGGTCGTGCAGATGAAGTAGCGCGCCCCCCTGGGTACGATGCGCTCCTCGCCGGTGATCAACGCCACCTGGCGGCTACCGCGCCGGGCGACGATCCGGTCGTGGATTTCGCGCGCCAGGAGACGCAGCGGCAGGCCGATCATCCCGGTCTGGTGACCCAGCATCCGTTCGACGGCGAGATGGGTCTTGCCCGTGTTGGTGGGACCAAGAACCGCGGTCAGGCGCGAAGACTGAGGCCGCAACGTCATGACTTCCAGCATCGCCACGATGTGTGACATTTGCAAGTCACCAACCAGGAGGTTGTGATGACGGGCACGCAGGACATTGGATGAGATGGCATCTGCCAAGCGTCTCCATGGTCGTTGACCGTTCCGGCCGGTACCGTGGCAAAATCGGCCCGTCACGGTCGTCAGCGTCAATCATGTGGTCCGCAGCATCATGGCAGAACGATCCGATCCACCCGACGACGAACGGCCGGTGCCGGAAGCACCCCTGCCTTTCGCGAAGCTGCCGTGGCGCTGGTTGCGCCGCGACAACGGTCATCCCGTGCCGGACAGCCGCTGCTGCATGTCGGGCACACCCATTGATCTTGATGCCCTGACCGACGAAGACCTGCCGCTCCACCTGCGTCGTCTGATCGACCGTGACATCGCCATCGTGATCGGTGCGGCATCGCTGATCGCCTCTCCTGGTCGCAGGAGACAAACACCCAGACGCGCGAACAATAGGGTCGCGCAACCGTTCGTCCCTCGTCCGGTCGCAGGATGTCGCCATCGTCGAGCGTAAGGGCGACCCCGTCGGGCCGGGGAAACGGTCTCGACGGTGCGGGCGACGTGGGCGTTCCGCCGCCGTTGTTGCCGCGGCGTCAATGGTCGGCCCGGCTCCTCGGGAGGGCTGTCACGCGAGGCGTCGCGCCGGCGCAGACCGCGCAGCGTACGCGGTACCTCGACGGCAATCGTCAGCATGACGCCGGCAAGGATCCTCGCCGTCATGGCAAGGACGATGTCGTCGGTCGGCGGGCGCTCGAAGGTCAGAGGCTCGAAGTGAACCCATCGGTCGACCGATACAGGAACCCGCCCCGCCTATCCACCGGAAGCGCAACAGGCGGGTTTTCTTTTATGGTTTGCAATTAACTGCAACGATCTTTTCATACGAAAAAATCACGTATCACCTCTTTACATCTCATGGCATTCATCTAACGTCTATCGTGTACTCTCTATTTCTCAACCATCATCAAAACAAAAGGAGCTCCCACGATGATGACTAAACTTCTCGCTTCAGTATCTGTTTGTGCCCTTATGCTCACTGGATGTGGTGGGGGCGGTGGAGGTGGAGGATCCTTCCAGTATCCGCCCCCATCGTTCCCTAGTGTTAGCGATCTTTCTGCCCCCGAGGCTCTGTCCCGCTGGAAAGGGCACTCTTATCGGGGAGGTCGCAGTAGGTGATAACACTAGTTACGTCTTGGGTACTCTTACTGTAGACGCCGATTTTGATGCGGGCACCGTCACCACTGAGGCCACTGACTTTTCGGTTCATGGTCGCGTGGAGTCAGTAAATGCCCATGGGTTTAGCGCTTCCATGGGTCGGCACTATAGTGGCACCCTTTCAGGTGAGGGCACCATCACACGCACGGACTTTGAAAGCACCTTGGATGGGGACTTAAGGCAGACTGTCCAGTTACGACATAACTCGTCGGGTCAGGTGTTTGACATGCCTGTGACTGTCCGTGTTGATTCTGACATGACCGGTAAGGTCTACGACAACGAGGGCAAGATACTGGTCAGGGGGGACGTTGAGGGAACCCTCACGGCCCGTGGGTCACTTAGAACCCCAGACGGTCGCACTCACCGCGTGGGGCCAGAGGTGGAGAGGGAATCAGGTCAGTTCTACGCAGAACAAGTAGATATGACCACCAGCGACAAGTAACACTCAGGTGTTGCAATTAACTGCAAATGGGGGGCGGCTTACTTATGTCGCCCCCCACATCAACGGAGCCCTGATGATGTCATCGAACCTGGCAAAAGCACTATGAGACATCCTGCCAGATGAGTCAGCGTGATGCCTTCACCCAAGCAGAGCTGACTGCAGTCTTGCCGCGCGGGTTCATCGGGTTGCCATCCCCCGCGTTGTTCGCCACCCTGACACGATGGACGGAGCACCGCATCGCGATACGCTGACCGGGCTGCTGTTGCTCGGCGCGTCGGCCTGTCTGGTGCTCGGCCTCGCCCTGCCCGCCTTCACGGTCGAACAGTTCTGGGTGTTCGAAAGCAGCAAGTCGATCGCCGAGGGCCTCTGGACGCTGATCACCGGCAAGGACCTGCTGCTCGGCATCGTCGTTCTGCTGTTCTCCATGGTCTTTCCCATCGGCAAGCTCGGGCTGGCGATCTGGATCTGGGGTTCGCGTGATCCCAATCACGGTGCCACCCGCCGGGCGCTCAACTGGTCGGTCAAGCTCGGCAAGTGGTCGATGATGGACGTCTTCATGGTGGCGCTTGTCGTGGCGATGCTGTCACTCAGCATCCTCGCAGAGGTCACCGCCGGCACCGGCATCTACTTCTTCTGCGCCGGCATGATCGCCAGCATGATCGGCGCTCACCGTCTGGAGCGGAGAGTGGAGAAGACACTGGTCGGGTCCGACCGAATCCGACCAAATCCGATCAAGTCCGGTTTTCGCACGCAAGGCGACGACCAGCGCGAACACTCCGGCAAGCAACAGGACCGCACCAGACATCTGGATGAACCAATCTGAATTCAATCCCAGCAACGCAAGCCCAGGAGCGCCACAGACGATACCCAAACGCACATTGGGTCCGGCAGATTCGCAGAGAGATGAACGCCGCCGTTTGAGCGTGAGCGGAAACGCGAAAGCCGACATGTCGATATCGTCATGGGCCTCAGGCCCTTGAGCACATCGGTCCATGCGTCGACGGCATAATAGTCGCGAGAAGGCATGCCGGAACCCCAGAGGTCATCGGTCATTGCTTTGATCTCAGGGTCGAGAAGGCGTTGCGTCCCCTATTAGATGTCGCTGACGCCCGTGACGGGGTCCGGTCGATCCGATTCGGGCGGTGGCGATGGCCGACGCCGGTTTCGGTTCGGCCCGTTCGACCGGCTCCTCGGGAACCGGATCGGCATAGCGCGCAACGATGCGCGCGGCGTTCTGCCGTGCACTCCGCTTCGAGTGACGTTCCTCGCCTGTAGGGTACGCCATGCGCCGCGCACGCCGCAACTCGCGTTCGTCCCTGGCGTTGGCGAAATCGGCGACACGCATCAGCAGCCAGAAGATAAGGCCGCCGACTTCACGACCGTCACGGCACCTTGGCACAAAGACCCAAGCATGAAGAGAGTCTGGCGCTTGCCAACACAACCGGCAGGTGACGGCCGTCAAGCCTGGCACAGGGGGCGAGGCGGCTTGACGCACGCGATTCCAAGACTAAATCAGCACCCAGAACATCCCGAACAACAGGATTTATGCAATGGCGGAGACATCCACCGGGGAACGCCACGACTTCCAGGCCGAGGTCAACCGGATCCTCGATATCGTCGTCAACTCGCTCTACTCCAAGCGCGAGGTTTTCCTGCGCGAACTGATCTCGAATGCATCGGACGCTTGCGACAGGCTGCGCTATGAGGCCCAACTTGACGGTACACTGCTCAAGGACGATCCCGAACTCCGGATCACGATCGCGCCGGACGCCAGGAAGAAGACGCTGACGGTCTCCGATAATGGCATCGGCATGACCCGCGACGAGTTGGTCGAGAACCTCGGCACGATCGCAGGGTCCGGCACCGCGAGGTTCGCCGAACAGCTCGCCGAGGCCGAGAAGGACAAGGCCAAGAGGGAGAAGTCGGACGTCAGCCTGATCGGCCAGTTCGGCGTTGGCTTCTACGCCGCCTTCATGGCCGCCGACGCGGTGACGGTGACGAGCCGCCGCGCCGGGTCCGACGAGGCCTGGCGCTGGACCTCGGACGGCTGCACCGGGTTCTCGATTGACGAGGCCGATGCGGAGACCCCGCGCGGCACGACGATTGAACTGAAGCTCAAGAAGGACGCCAAGGAGTTCTCTGAGACCCTGCGCGTCGAGACCATCATCAAGACCTACTCCGATCACGTCGGCCTGCCGGTCTGGCTCAGCGCCGACGGCGAGCAGCGCCAGATCAACGAGGCCGCCGCACTCTGGACCCGGTCGAAGTCCGAGATCACGGCTGACCAGTACACCGAATTCTATCGCCACGTGGGCCATGCCTTCGACGAGCCCTGGCTCACCCTCCACAACCGCACCGAGGGTGTCATCGCTTACACGAGCTTGCTGTTCGTACCGACCATGGCGCCGATGGATCTGTTCGATCCGTCCCGCCGCCACGGTGTGAAACTCTACGTGCGGAAGGTCTTCATCACCGAGGAGTGCGAGGGCATGGTCCCGGCCTGGCTGCGCTTCCTGAAGGGTGTGGTTGATTCCGAGGACCTGCCGCTCAACGTCAGCCGCGAAGTGCTGCAGAACAACCCGATTGTCGCGAAAATCTCCAAGGCGCTGGTCAAGCGCGTGCTCAACGAACTGAAGAAGAAGGCTGAGAAGGACGCCGAAGCCTACGCCCAGTTCTGGGAGACCTTCGGCCAGGTCCTGAAAGAAGGCATCTACGAGGATGCCGAACGCCGCGACGCCCTCCTGAAACTCGCCCGCTTCCGTTCCACCGAAGCAGATGGCTGGGTTGGCCTCGACGACTACATCGGCCGCATGAAGGAGGGCCAGGACCAGATCTTCATGCTGACCGGCGACAACGCAGAGACGATGAAGAAGAGCCCGATGTTGGAGGCCTTCCGCGCCAAGGGCGTCGAGGTCCTGCTGCTTGACGATCCGGTTGACGAATTCTGGACCATGTCGGCCAACGCTTACGAGGAAAAATCCTTCACCAGCGTCAGCCGCAGCGACATCGATCTCTCGACCATCAGCGGCGCGGATGACAAGGACGACGAGACCAAGGACGAGGAAACCTGCGGCGACACCGCCCCACTGATTGCCATGATCAAGCTCGCGCTCGAAGGCCAGGTGAAAGACGTGCGCGAATCCAGGCGCCTCACGGACTCGGCCTGCTGCATCGTGGTCGACGAGGGCGACATGAACATGCGCCTGCAGAAGATGCTGCGCGCCACCGGCCAGCTCGGCATGGAGAGCGAACGTATCCTCGAGATCAACGCCAAACACCCGCTGATCCGCTCGCTCGGCGATCGCGCGAAGAGTGGCGGCACCCCAGGCGACATCGACGCCATGGCCCACCTGCTGCTCGATCAGGCCCTGATTCTGGAAGGCGAGCTGCCCAGGGACCCCACCCAGTTTGCCAGGCGCATGAGCGACGCGATGGCGCGCGCCGTGGGAGGTTAGGCCTCAAGCAAAGAGGAAGTTGGACTCGCTCAGTTCGTGCGTGCCCCAGCTCCCGAAGGAGATCGTAAGTGAGGCCCGCTCCCCGAACATGATCAATCGCAGGCCGTCTCCAAGCCCCATGATGTCGAGATCGGCGAAATGATCGACCCCGACATCATGGAGCCCCACGACATCTTGAGACGACCAAAGCCCAATGGTCTCATCGTGCCCACCTGCCTGCCCGTCAGAACCAGCCGTGTAGTTAGAAGACGCCAGTGCCTTCGCATCCGAACATGGTGTCGTTGCCCGTCCCCGCCGTCGATCACATCGTTCGAGCTGGTCCGGGCCATGGTTTCGTCGGCAAACGTTCCAGCACCCAGCAAGCCAGCACCCAGCAAGTAATTGGTCTCAAGAAACGCAATCGCTTTGTCGGATGATGTCGTCACCAGGGTGAGAAAGCTGTCAGTATCGATCTGGATGAGCAGTGTATGGTCATCCACCACAGTCAGGGCAGGATCGTCGAGAGAATCCCCACTCGACGTTGACGAGATGAAGGCGGTCCTTCTCCGAATGGAAGTCTTCGATCAACATCATGGCCAGCGTCGGCACCATTGATCAGAAACCGGTCGGCACCATCACCGTCCAGAAGTGTGTCGTCACCGTCGTATGGATCCGCCGACCGGCCGCCGTGTGCTCTTCATCAGTCCGACCTAGACGACCCGGCTGGAAGGCTTGACCGTCGAGGAGAGCAAGCCGCTCTCGGTATTCGGCAATCTCTCGGGTTAAGCACTTGACAAATTTGCAAGATTTGAGCTCATAGTCTTGGTCACGCCCTTCCGGACCGAAGAGTTCCGACCGTGACCGAAGCCGATTTGAGCCCCTATCTCGAACAGACCGCCGTCAGTGATCCTGGCCGCTTCGGCGCTGTTCTCGACCAGTTCGATCCCGACATCCGGACCCTGCCCGCACAGGTCTCCGCCCTGATGATACACCCCGGTGTCGCGGCCGTCCTGGGGCTGCCGATCACGGCCGAACAGGACCTGGACCGGCGACACCGCACGGTCGCGCGCCTGCTGGAACATCTCATGGCCCGCGACGACGGGCCGGTGGCCCAAGGCCGTGCTTTGGAGAAGAGGCTTGGCGGCATCTGCCGCGATCATGCCATGCTCGGTGTCGCCGTGTTGCGACACCACGGCATCCCCGCGCGCATGCGCGGCGGCTTCTCGCGTTACTTCACCGCCGGCTTCTGGGATGACCACTGGGTCGCCGAGGTCTGGCACGCCGGCGCCTGGCGGCTGGTCGACATGCAGCTCGGACCTCAGGGCCTCAAGATGTGTTCCCGGTCGGTCGAGCCGTGGGACGTGGTGCGCGACGCCTTCGTCTGTTCGCCGGAGTCCTGGCTTGCCTGCCGCCGTGGCACGGTCGACGCCGATCACATCGGGGTCTGTCAGATCGGCCTGACCGGACACTGGTTCGCCGCCACCAGCGTGGTGCGCGATGCGGCGTCACTCGCCTGCATCGAACTTCTACCGTGGGACTACTGGTCGGGCATCGACACCCTCGCCAACGCCCGGGAGCGCCTGCCCGAGTTCGCCACAGAGACTGATGCCATCGCCGATCGCCTGCTCGGCGGTGGCGCGACATTCGAGAATGCCAGGGACGTTCTCGAGACGGTGCCGTGGATCGGTATTCCCGAAATGGTCGTCAGCTATCACGGATCGGGTGACCCGGGCTTCGAAATCGTCACCCTGTACGCGGCCTGAAGCCTGGAGAGAATTCACCCATTCAGACTGATTCAATCTGAACGGGATATGCTCTGGTAGGCATCGGCCATCTGGTCGTAGGTGATCTCACGGGCACCGAGGATCGGGCCGAGACCTTCGGGCTGCACGATGATGGCGCCGCCGAAACCGTGGTCGCCGTTGGCGTTCACGATTGACTCCCAGGGCAGCATGATGTCCATCGCCGCGCCGTTCCACATGCCGATCGCTGTCAGCTCGTCGACGATGTTCGCGTGGACGAGATGTTTGCCGGCGTTTTCACCCGACGTGACATCGGATTCAGCATCCAGGATATAGCGCGCGAACCAGATGGTCGCGTTGCCATCGTAGTCTGCCTCCGGGATCGAGATCGTCAGCGCACGGCTCTCCGACCAAGCCATGCCGATGGCGATGGCGGCCGGCTGCTGCGCGGCGTGATCGATCACGGCGTCAACACGGCGGCGATCCGAGCCCACGACGTGCTGGGCCCCGCCGACCACCAGCTGCGGCGTATAGATCATCGGCTCACCCATGGCGCGAGCGTAGCCGCGCTGGCGATTCGTGAAGGCCTCACTGGCGAAGCGGTCCTTCCAGCCGAGGTAATCCCAGTAGTCGACGTGAAAGGCGAGCGCGATGACGTTGTCGCGTTCGCGGAGATCAAAGAGATACTCCTCGGCTGGCGGGCACGAGTTGCACCCCTCGGACGTGTAGAGCTCGACCACCACCGGTGACTCGGCGCTGGCAGGACCGGCGCCGATTGCCAGGGCAGCGGTAGCGGCGATAAGGAAATTGCGCATTTGCATGACGGGTTGGAGTGTGGTCAGGGCTCGGGTCACCAGCAAGTCACGTTCGGGTTATGGTCGGCGACGAACGAGGCGACATCATGAGCATGATCTACCTTCTGCGCCGCGACGAAACCGAGTGGAACCGGATCGGGCGGCCCAGGTCGAGACTATGGAAACGCTGCTGCCGGGCCTGCAGCCCTCACGCTCGACGGTGCCGATCTGGTGCAGCCCGCTGGAGCACAAACGTCAGAGCTGCGCGATCGTCTGTGCTGCGCTCGGTCGCGACACGAAGGCTGTGCGCTACGGCGAGCGGCTGATGGAGGTCAGCAACGGTGCCTGGTAAGGCCTGACCGCGACCGAGAAGGTGTTGCAGGACAAGGCGGCCTTTGACCGGCAACGAAGCAATCCCTTCCGCAACGTGCTACCAGGCGGCCGGTGCTATCGCGAGGTCTATGAGCGGATCACGCCGTAGCTTCGCGAAAGCGATCTCTCAGGCGACATCGTCGTCATCGCCCATCTCATCCTCATCAAGATGCTCATCGCAGCAGCCTGCGACAGCGATCCCGAACTGCTGTCGGCATGCCGATCGGCCAGGACGCGATCTGTCTGATCGAGGACGGCAGCTACCGGATGGTCGACACCGGCTACACGGAAGACGATCCTGACCGACCGCGGCTTCGCACTCTGGTTCGCGCTGGAGGACGCCTCGATCTACGCCATGCTCCGGAGCCTGGTGAAGCAGGGCCTGGCCGAGGTGATGGGCGAGGAGCAGGTCGGCAATCGTCCGTCCCGGATCCGCTATCGCATCACACGCGCCGGCCTCCGTGCGCTTGCCGACGAGCTGCCCAATGCACTTTGTCTCGTCACGCCAAGGCCCAAGCCTGTTCATGTCGCGCTGGCAGCGATGGATGAGTACGAACCGGACGAACTGCGCGCCCATCTTGTCGCGCGCCAAACGGCGCTGGCCGAACGACACGATCTGATCCGCGAGCGCACGTCCGCCGCACCCTCTCGGATTCTGGCCCGTCGCGAACGGGTCCTGCTCGATGCGGAGCTCAACTGGATCGCGACCGAAATCGAAAATCACGACAAACAATGGGGAGACCCGTCATGACCCAGGTCATCGCCAATCTGGTGGTGACCAACGATGCCGGCGAGGTGCTCTTCGTCCGCCTACGATCCCGATAGCGAGAAGTGGTGGCTGCCCGGCCGCGACGTCGCGCCCTGCACCCACCCCGACGATACGGCGAAGGCCGTGCTCGACGAGATGGACGGTCTCGATGCCGGGGAACCCGCGTTCGATCATGTCGAGTCGTTCCGCGGCCGCCGCGGCTGGCATCTCGCCTTCCATGACCCAGGTGAAGGCGACGGGAACGCCGATGGGAGACACCCTGTCGCAGTGGTCATCGTCCGACAACCTTCCAGCCACGGCCCACGGCGGATGGGAGAAAGCCATCGTCGCCAGGCTGACCGGTTGATTGCGCGTCGGGTGATGCCAGTCGCCGTCAGACAGACCGCAACGGTGGCGTGACAGCTCCGGGCGCTCTTGCACGGAGATCTGCCATGACCCGACGCCATGTCCTGTACCGCCGCGCGGCGGCAGCGTTGTCGATGTTTCCTGTCGCAGGCCCGGGCGCGGCGTCCTGTCCCGCTGACCGGCCCGACGGCAGTTATGCGATGATCGCCCTGCGCAATGCCAGCGATGTCCTCTCGGCAATCGAGGGTTATGCGCCCGCGCGAGTCCGTCGCCTTCTCGGGCGACGCCCCGATCTGGATCGACGGCGTGATGCGGAAAACGGGGTGTGTTTTGATGCGAAACTCTTTGCGCAACTGAAACCGGCGGCGGACGGCGGGAGCGGTTCTCACCTGAACGGGAGGGCCGCGAGCGCCATCTTCCGCGCAGCGAGCAATCCGATATCGGTCCCATGTGCATGGGACTGCTTCGCTGCCCCGCTTTCGCGCCTCGCCTCTTTTCGTTGCCACAACACGGTACAACGCTTGACATGGTCACCGGACTCTCGTATCAAGGCTATCTTGGTACAACGGAGGACAACATGACGGGTCGATATACAGCATCAAAATCCCGAACCCAGAACAGGCCGGGCTGGAGCATGAGCTTTCGCCACCCGCTGCGCACCGACGCAAGAGGCAAACCGGGCCTGAAGGTGCGCCGGGGCCTTGGCACCGACGACGCAGACGAGGCGGACAGGCTTGTCGCTGAAATGAATGAGATGCTTTCCGACGAAAGCTGGTGGAATGCCTCGAAGCGTCAGCACGCCGGGCACCGATTCTCGAAGGTTGTTGTTGATGCGTTCTATGATGACATCCAGGCCGGACGGGCAGATACGTGGAAGCTCCGTGAAAAGCATATTCCGCTTCCGTCCGCCGATGACGGTTATTCCCGGGTCATGTTTGTCGGCACGACGGGGGCGGGGAAGACCTCGCTGTTGAGGCACTTCATCGGCTCAGACCCCGAGAGAGAACGGTTCCCTTCTACTTCGACCGCGAAAACAACGATCTCCGACATTGAGGTCATACCCTCCGAAGGGCGCTTCGCCGCAGCAGTCACCTTCTTCTCCGAACATCACGTTCAGGCCAATATCGAAGACTGTCTGGCGGATGCCTGCCTCGCGGTTTGGGAGTGGGATTCCGACGAGAAAATCATCGACGAGCTCTTGAATCACGACGATCAGACGTTTCGGCTTGGCTACGTTCTCGGTTCATGGCGAAAGGCGAAGCCTCCTGTTTCCCGGGACGACTGGTCGTTCGACGACGATGCCGCCGACGCTCCCGACTCGGCAGAAGGTTCGGATGACGAAGTCCCTGAAGACGAGCGCCGTGAAAATCAAATGACGCTGGAGCGCTATCTTGAGCGGATAAAGAGCCTTGCAAACAAGGTCTCCACGGCCATTTCGGGCGAGCTGGGCGAGGACATACAGGACTTGAGGGGCTCTGAACGAGACGCTGCAGGGGATCTTTTCGAGGAACGTGTTCAGGATGAACCCGATTTTGTGGAGATCGTCCATGATATACTTGACGATGTTCGATCACGCTTCGACCTGATCGAAGAGGGCACCTTGCAGCGGCGACGTTCCGGGTGGCCTGAAATCTGGACCTATACCACCGAGGACCGGGGCGATTTCATCCAGCAGGTCCGATGGTTTTCCAGCAACCATGCATCGCACTTCGGTCGTCTCTTGACGCCTCTTGTCGATGGTGTCCGGGCCAAAGGACCGCTCTTTCCCAGCTTCCATGATATCCAGCCCCGACTGGTTCTTCTTGACGGCCAGGGTCTCGGTCACACGCCGGAATCCTCTTCAAGCGTAACTACCCGCATCACCCGTCGATACCGCGAGGTTGACGCGATCCTTCTTGTCGATAACGCCCAGAACCCCATGCAGGCAGCGCCACTGGCCGTTTTGCGGTCAGTCGCGTCAAGCGGTCACAACAACAAACTTGCGATCGCATTCACGCATTTCGACCAGGTGAAGGGCGACAATCTTCCCCGTTTCGAGGACAAGCGAAATCATGTCCTCGCCTCGGTCACCAATGCCCTCAGCAGCCTGAAAAATGTTCTCGGCCCGCCGGTCATCAGGGCTCTGGAGCGCGATCTCGACGACCGGTGCTTCATGCTGGGCGGACTGCACAGAGCGAACAAGCTTCCTGATGGTGTTACCAAGGAAATGAAGAGGCTTCTCGGATTCTTCGAACGCGCAATTCTGCCGCCACCACCACCGGATGCCTGTCCCGTCTACGACATCACAGGACTTCTGTTTGCCGTGCAGGCCGCGGCGAACGACTTTCAACGTCCCTGGAATGCCCGTCTCGGTCTGGGCATTCACGAAGGCGTGCATCGCGCGCACTGGGCAACAGTCAAGGCTCTCAACCGACGCATCGCAGGTGAGATGGACGACGAGTACAAAGAGCTCCGTCCGATCGCGGACCTTGTGGCCCGGCTGAATGAGTCGATTTCCCGGTTCCTCGATTCCCCTGTCAGGTGGACACGGGAGCCGGAAGACGAGAGCGCGGCGCAAACAGCAATCGCAACGATACGGCAGGCCGTGTTTACTGACCTCCACGACCTCGTCCCCGAACGGATGATCGCGAAGCACCTCCCCGATTGGCGCGAAGCATACGAACGTCGTGATCGTGGCTCCACTTCTGTCAGAGCCCGTGAAATCCGTGACATCTACGAAGCCGCCGCGCCTGTCCCGACCGAACCTTCCGACGAGTTTCTTCGGGACATAAGGGCACTCGTGAGCCGATCTATCCGGAACAATGGCGGAAAACGGTGGGCCACCTCTGATGAGTGATTCATCCCCTCTGGAACGTAAGGCTCCAGAGCAGCCAATGTCACCGACAACACGGGGCGCTTCAACGACAGGGGCGACTGGATCGGACGCACACTCTCGCTTGCCACAGACGAAGGAACGACGTTCTGCACGGCCGTGGCCCTGCCGTTCCACAACCCCGAGAAACGCATCCCCCGCGGGCTCGACCGCGAGATTCCCTGATCGGTTACGCCGTGCCGGCGGCCTGACGCAGGACGTAGTGCAGGATGCCGCCATTGAGGTAGTAGGCAACCTCGTTGCCGGTATCGATGCGACAGGTCAGCGTCACGTCGATCGACGAGGCGTCGGCGCGGTGGACTGTTGCGGTGACATCCATGCGCGGCGTGATGCCGTCGGCAAGACCGGTGATGTCCCAGATCTCGGTGCCGTCGAGCCCAAGGGTCTGGCGGCTCTCGCCGTCCCTGAACTGGAGCGGCAGGACCCCCATGCCGATCAGGTTCGAGCGATGGATGCGCTCGAAGCTCTCGGCAATGACCGCCTTCACGCCCAGCAGCACGGTGCCCTTGGCAGCCCAGTCGCGCGACGATCCGGTGCCGTACTCCTTGCCCGCGACAACGACCAGCGGCACCTCTTCGTCCTGATAGCGCATGGCGGCGTCATAGATTGCCATCTCGTCGCCCGAGGGCTGATGGCGCGTGACGCCGCCCTCGGTCCCGGGTGCCAGTTCGTTGCGCAGACGGATGTTCGCGAAGGTACCGCGCATCATGACCTCGTGGTTGCCGCGGCGTGAGCCGTAGCTGTTGAAGTCGCGTCGCTGCACCTGGCGTTCGGTCAGGTACTTCGCCGCCGGCGTGTTGGCGGCGATGCCGCCCGCGGGCGAGATATGGTCGGTGGTGATGCTGTCACCGAGAAGTGCGAGTTCGCGGGCGCCGGTGATATCGGTCGCGTCGGTCGGCGCCTGCCTTGGCATGCCGTCGAAGAACGGCGGGCGCTGGATGTAGGTTGAGGTCGCGTCCCAGGTATAGATGCGCTCCTGCGGCACCTCGATGGCCTTCCAGTCATCGTCGCCCGTGAAGACATCGGCATAACGGCGCTCGAACATGTCGGGCGCGAGCGACGAACGGATCGCTTCCTCGACCTCGGCGTTCGAGGGCCAGATGTCCTTCAGATAGACCGGCTCGCCGTCGTCGCCGGTGCCGAGCGGTTCGGTCGTGATGTCGATGGTCATCGAGCCTGCCAGTGCATAGGCAACCACCAGCGGCGGCGACGCGAGATAGTTCGCCCGGGTCAGCGCGTGCACGCGGCCCTCGAAATTGCGGTTGCCCGAAAGTACGGAGCCGACGACCAGCTTGTTCTGTTCGATGGCGTTGTGGATCGGCTCGGGCAGCGGGCCTGAGTTGCCAATGCAGGTCGTGCAACCGTAGCCGACGAGGTTGAACCCCTGGGCGTCGAGCGCGTCCTGCAGGCCGGCCTTTTCCAGATAGTCGGTCACCACCTGGCTGCCCGGCGCCAGCGATGTCTTGACCCAGGGCTTCACCTTGAGCCCCCGGTCGAGCGCCTTCCTGGCGACCAGACCTGCCGCTAGCATGACCGCCGGGTTGGAGGTGTTGGTGCAGCTGGTGATCGCGGCGATCACCACCGCGCCATCGGTCAGCGTGCCACCGCCGTCCATCTCGGCCGACTGCAGGTCACCGGCGTCGCGGCCGTTCTCGGCCAGCACCTTGTCGAACGCCGTCTTGGCCTGGCTCAGGACGATGCGGTCCTGTGGACGCTTGGGTCCGGCAAGACTCGGCTCGACTTCGCCGAGATCAAGTTCCAGCGTGTCCGTGTAGAGCGGTTCCGGCGCATCGGCGTTGCGCCACAGGCCCTGGGCCTTGGCATAGACCTCGACCAGCGCCACGAGATCGGGCTCACGGCCCGTGAACGAGAGATAGCTGGTGGTCTGCTCGTCGATCGGGAAGAGGCCGCAGGTCGCGCCATACTCGGGTGCCATGTTGGCGACGGTCGCGCGGTCGGCCAGCGTGAGGTGTTCGAGGCCCGGCCCGAAGAACTCGACGAATTTGCCGACGACACCCCTGGCGCGCAGCATTTGGGTCACGGTCAGAACCAGGTCGGTCGCGGTGGCGCCCTCCCTGGGCTGACCGGTCAGGCGGAAGCCGACGACCTCGGGGATCAGCATGGAGATCGGTTGCCCCAGCATGGCCGCCTCGGCCTCGATGCCGCCGACGCCCCAGCCGAGCACGGAGAGACCGTTCACCATCGTGGTGTGGCTGTCGGTGCCGACCAGCGTGTCGGGGCTGACGACGCCGTTCTGGTTCCACACAACGCGGGCGAGATACTCGACATTCACCTGATGGCAGATGCCGGTGCCCGGCGGCACGACCCGAAGGTTGTCGAACGCGGTCTGGGCCCAGCGCAGGAACTGGTAGCGCTCCTTGTTGCGCTCCATCTCGAGCTCGACGTTGGCGCCGAAGGCATGGGGCGTGCCGAACCGGTCGACCGTGACCGAGTGGTCAATCACGAGATCGACGCGTGACAGCGGGTTGATCTTGTCGGGATCACCGCCCAGCTCGCGCATGGCATGACGCATGGCCGCGAGATCGACGACAGCCGGGACGCCGGTGAAGTCCTGCATCAGCACGCGGACCGGGCGGAAAGCGATCTCCTCGCTGCTTGAGCGGTTCTCGAGCCAGCCAGCGATCGCCCGGATGTCGTCGGCAGTGACCGTGTCGCCGTCCTCGTGGCGTAGCAGGTTCTCCAGCAGCACCTTGAGCGAAACCGGCAGGCGCGAGATGTCGCCCAGATGCTCGGCGGCCCTCTCCAGGCTGTAATAGGTGTAGGACTGGTTGCCGACATCAAGCGTCTGGCGTGCGCCGAAGCTGTCGAGGCTGCTCACGGTGTCTCTCCACAGGATGGTGTGCGTCGCTGGGGGGCTCTTCGGGCCCCGTTGGGCCGGAACATATACGGCAGGCCCCGGAAGGCAAATGACCGTTGCATTGAACCTCCGTCCTGGCCGAACAGGATGCGGCGACCATCGATCCGAACGGCAGCCTGGCGCTTCCGGCCGATCTCGGTGAACGTTCGGTCCATGTCGTCAGCGGCAGCCTGCTGGTCGGCGGCGCATCGTCGGACGGCCGCCGTCACCTCCGTTGGAGCTTTGTTGCGACCTCGAAGGACAAGATCGAACAGGCAAGGGACGACTGGCGAGCGGGCCGCTTCGGCAACGTCCCCGGCGACGAAAACGTGTTCATCCCGCTGTCCGATTGGACGTCACAACATGTCCCCGTCATCGTCCGGCTTGACCGCGGCATCACGGGGACATGTTGGTCGTGTCGTCAGTCCCAGCTCGCAACTTCGAGGCCGCGGGGGATCTTCTTTTCGGCGTCGTAGAACGGCAGATCGACGATCCTTGCGGGATGCATGGCACCGTCGAATCCCATGACTTCGCAGCTTCGGGGGGCGAGGTCGTCCGCGCTGCTGAGCCGGACAAAGGCGACGCCCTGCTCCAGGTAAGGCGACCAGCCTGAGGCCGTGATGTGGCCGATTTTCCTGCCGTCGCGCGCGACGGGCCCGCCGGCCAGCGGTTCGGCGGCCTTGCAGGTGATGCCGTACATGCAGGTCCGACGATCGGTCATGGCCTGCAGCGCATCGCTGCCGAAAAAGTCGCCTTTCCCGAATTTCAGGAAGGGACCGAAGCCGGCGGCCCAGGCCGAGGTTGTGTGGTCGATGTCGGAGATATTGTTGAAGATCGCGCCCTCGATGCGGCGGATGTCCATACCGTCGAGACCGATATCGAGCATGCCGTGCTTCGCCCCGGCGGCGCTGATGTGCGCCCACAGGGCGTCGTCGTCCATGCCGGGCCGGGTGTAGACCTCGAAGCCGAGCTCGGCGGTCCAGCCGGTGCGGGTGATCAGGACCGTCTGACCGCCCATCGTGACCTCACGGGCATCGAAGTATCTGAACGGTTCGGGCATGCCGTCGTCGCAGGCCTCGGCCAGCACGTCGAAGGCCTTGGGCCCCTGAATCTGATGAACCCAGGACCGGGGATCGGTGATCTCGACATCCAGGCCGAGCGCATGGGCCCTAGCCCAGCCGACGAAATCGCCGTCGGCCTGGACATACCAGAACCGATCCTCCTCAAGACGGACCAGAATGCCATCGACCAGGATGCCGCCATCGGGCCAGCAAGCCACGCCATAGGCGCTGCGGCCAGGCTTCATCCTGGAGACGTCGCGGGTGAAGAGCCGGTTGAGCAGCCGTTCGGCGTCGGGCCCCCGGAACTCCGTGGGCAGCTCACCGGTGTCGAGCCGCACGACGCCCTTCCTCAGAGCCCAGTACGCCTGGAAGCGATCGGCGTTGGTCATGGAGACCGGCATCATGCGCCGGTTGTAGACGACGAAGGTCGCGCCCTCGGCGACCGCGTGCGGATAGAACGGCGACCGGGTGTGACCGTAGTTCCAACCGGGCCCCGGCAAGGTGCAGACGAGATCGCGCTGGACGACGAGATGGCGGGTCATGCGGCGGTCCTCTCCAAGGGTCAGGGGAGTCCTAGCGCATCCCCCGCCTGGCCACGACCGAGAAGGCTGCTGTGACCCTTGAGAAAACCGCAATGGTCAGTCGATCAGAACTTGGGCGTCGCGGCCTTCACCGCCGGTCGGCCATTCTCGAAGACGCGGCTCCAGGCAAGGATCCGAACGCTCTTGCGCAGCCCGGTCGGCCAGAACGGATCGGCGTGGACGAGGCCCTCGACCTCCTCACGAGTCGCACGCTCAACGATCCAGAGTCCGCCGGCAGGCGATCCATCGACCTCCTGAAGCGGGCCCGCCGACCGGATGACGTCGGCATGGGCTTCAAGAAAGGCCAGATGATCCGCCATGTGGCGCTGACGGATCGCAGGATCGGCCCGCGGGTTGTCTTCGAACAGGACGATGTGAGTCACGGGACCTCTCTGGCTGTGACAGAGCAACCCTGCACTTGCATTAGCGCAGTTGACATACGAAGTGTCGTCGTTCTCTCCTGCAAAAATGCAGGGCTTTGATTGGAACGATCTGCGCGTTCTACTCGCCTTCGCACGCATGGGCAGCTATGCGGGCGCGGCACGGCAGCTTGCCGTGGATGAGACCACGGTGGCACGCCGTCTGCGGGCGCTGGAGCATGACCTGGGGACAGAGCTTCTGCTGCGCGAGGCAGACGGCCGGCCCCGGCTCAGCCCCACGGGACGGGCCATCACCGCCGAGGCCGAGTCGATGGAGCGATCGGGCGATGTCATTGCCGAAACAATCGGCGCCGCGGCCGAGGCAGCCCGGGGCATCGTTCGCCTGACTGCTGTGCCGGTCGTCGCAAACCGCATTCTGGTCCCCGCCCTCGGTAATCTGACCACGCGTTATCCCGGTCTCACCATCGAGCTGGTCCCCGAGCCGAGTGATCTCAGCCTCACGCTGCGTGAATGCGACCTCGCCGTCCGGCTGGCCCGTCCCCGAGACGGCGGCACACGCGTCACGGCGCGACGCATCGGTACCCTACATTACGGCGTCTATGGACGGCATGACCGAACGGCCGAGGCATCGCTGCCCTGGATCACCTACGACGCCGCGATGGCATCGCTGCCGCCGTCGCGATGGCTGGCCAAGCGGATCGCCGACGGTGATGCCGCATGCAGCCTGCGCGTGACCGACGCCGACACCGCGCTTGAAGCAGCCGCACAAGGCCTCGGTCTCACTCTCCTGCCGAAGGCGGCTGCCGAAGCGGATGCCCGCCTCGGTGCGCTCGATTCAAACGGATGGCCCGACCCGCCGCAACGCGAAGTCTGGTTGCTCGGTCATGCCGATCGGCGCGCCCTCAAGAGCATTCGAGCCGTTGCCGAATGGCTCGAAGGCCTGCCGGCCTTTTGCCCGGACTAGATATCGACCTCAACAAACCGCATGGCCTGGCGGGCCGTGCGGCGGACCATCTTGCGGCGGAACGGCGAGGCGAGCAGGCGGTTGAGCGCGGCGAGACAGAGTTCGCCAGCGCTGCCGGTCTCCTGGCTGGCGACGAGATTGCGCACCGCCATGGCCGTCTTCACCAGATGCACCGACACGATGTATTCGTCCTGGCCATGGTCGAAGAGCGTCTGTTCGACCTCCTTGAAGAAGGCATCGGGGTTCTCAACGGTCCAGTCCTCGATATCGACGTTGGGATTGTCGTGACCGATGTTGCGGCCCGAGAAACAGGCCATCTGCAACAGACCCTTGGGCCAGAGTTCCGGATATTTGCGGCAGAGCTCCAGCACGCTTTCCGCGAATGTGAGCCCATGGGTCAGATCGAGCCAGCCGACGTCGCTGCCGTAGGGCTGGTCGAGATTGTCGAGGTGCTTGAGGTCGAAGGTCGCCATGTTGATGGCGTTGGCGGCAAGCAGGCTGCGGAAGAGATCGAGCGATGGGGCGGTACCATGCTCGGCGGTGAAGGCGATCGCCTTGTTCGCATTGAGCTTGAGGAAATCCGTGGCCGGCGGCGCTGCCCCGTTGGGCTTCGTGCCGAACCCTTCGAGCGCCTCGCCATAGGCGCGGAACTCGGGGATCAGCTCCTCGCGGAAGGCGTTGACGATGCTGCGCACCAGCGAGAGCAGGACCGCCTCGGCGACCTCCTCGCCGAGGCGACGGATAAGCTGGCCGGCCTTGGTGACATAGATCGCCGAGTGCCCGAAATCGGCGTAGTGGTCGAGCGCCGCGCGCGCGAGGCCCCGCTCCATGGTTCCGAACGCATCACCCCTGGCGAGCGCGCCTCGGGTCAGGCGAATGGCCCTGGCCTCATCTTCCGAGTCGCAGGCCGCCACGAAGGCTTCCTCATCCCAGTCCTCGGAACCCCCGGCGAAGGGATAGCTCGCCTCGCGCAGGGTGTCGTCCGACATGTGGCCGATGGTCTCAAGCAGGCAGATCAGCTGGTTTTCGGGCTCGTCCTGATGCCCGTCGTAGAGCGTCAGCCAGTCGGCGGTGCCGGCATAGGCGTGGGTCCAGCCGAATTCCATCTTGTCGTGGGACCAGCGGATCGCTGCCCGCACCGCGACCATGGGATCGACACCCAGGCGCATGACGCGCGCGATCTCGCGCGCCAGCCGTTCGTACTCGTGATCGACGAAACCCTGCTCCAGGTCCTCGAGTGACTTGGCGAGCTGTTCATCGACCGGCGGATCAACGATCTTGATCCAGATCTCGCCGTCCCGGACGTCGACCGGGTAGGTGCGCAGCTTGTCGCCGTCGCGCTGATTCTCGCCGGTCTCCAGGTCGAACTTCCAGTTGTGCCAGTTGCAGGTGAGCAGGCAGTTCTCGTCGAGCGTGCCTTCGCGCAGCGGGTACCCTTCGTGTGGACACCGGTTGTTGCAGGCGTAGATGCCTTTCTTCGTGTCGAAGAGCGCGATCTGACGGCCGTCCAGCCGAAACACAGTGCGGCACTTCTTCTGAAGCTCCTCGCCGCTGACGGTCTTGACCCAACCCTCGCTCATCGCTTCCTCCCGCGCACTCTCCAATCAATTTAAAAACAAATAACTTTCTTTTCAAGAGGCGCCTCGGCCCAGTTTACCCACTTCCCACCACCCCTGTAGAGTGCACGCCGCATGGCGGCGGTTGGAACGAGCCCGGTCCTTGAGGCCGAATCCCTGACCTGCGAACGGGGCGGCCGACGTCTGTTCGTGGCCCTGTCGTTCGCGCTTGAGCCGGGCGAGATCATGGTGCTGCGCGGCCCCAACGGCAGCGGCAAGTCGAGTCTGCTGCGCCTGATGGCGGGCTTGATGCCGGCGGCCGAAGGAACGCTTCGCTGGCACGGCGCGGAGACCACGGAGAATCCCACTGCCTGGCGCCGCGCGATGGTCTTCACCGGGCACGGCAACCCGGTCAAACCCAACCTCTCGGTCCGCGAGAACCTGACCTTCTGGTCGGGTTTCGAGAACGGCACGGTGGCGGTCGATGAGGCGCTCGATGCGCTTGATCTCGGCTGGCTGGCCGACCTGCCGTCGGTCATGCTCTCGGCCGGGCAGCAACGCAGGCTCGGTCTGGCGCGGCTCGCACTGCGTCCCGGCGGCTGCTGGCTGATGGACGAGCCGACTGTGACCCTCGATACCGCCTCGGTCGAACGACTGCACATCCTTGTTGCCCGTCATCGCCAAAACGGCGGCATCGCCGTGCTGGCCACCCACGAGGGCATCGAATTCGAGGACGTCCGGACCCTGACCCTGGGCCGTGCGCCATGAACTCCTTCTGGGCCCTGGTCCGGCGCGATGTGGCGCTTGCTGTGCGGTGCGGCGGCGAGGCGGCACTGACCTTGGGGTTTTTCGTCGTCACCGTTGCCCTCTTTCCCTTCGGTGTCGGCCCGGACCCCGAACTCCTCGGACGCATCGCTGCGGGCATCGTCTGGGTGACCGCACTGCTCGCCGCGACGATCTCGCTCGACCGCCTTTTCCTGTCCGATCTGGAAGACGGCTCGCTCGACCTCCTGGCGCTCTCGCCGCTGCCTCTGGAACTCATCGTCGTCGCCAAGTGCCTGGCGCACTGGCTGGTGACGGGCCTGCCGGTCACGCTGCTCTCGCCGCTGATGGCCATGATGCTGCAGCTCGACGGCGCAGCCCATGGCCCGCTGATTCTCTCGCTCCTGATCGGCACGCCGGCGCTGAGCCTGACCGGCGCGATCGGCGCAACCCTGGTGCTGGGCGCCCGGCGCGGCGGCGCGTTGATCGGGCTGTTGGTCCTGCCGCTCTTCATCCCCGTACTGATCTTCGGCATCTCCGGTGTCGAGGCGGCGCTGGCAGGCCTGCCCGTGCTGCCCCATATGCTGATCGAGGGAGCCATTCTGGTCGTGAGCCTGCCGCTCGCGGCCCTTGCCGGCGCCGCTGCGCTGCGGCTGGCGCTAGCGTGATCGTGGTTGGACGTGCAGCGATGCGCCGTGTAGTCACCCCCCGCCCCGCGAGAGACCCAAACCGCCGTGCCGTCGTTCCTGCATAGCCTCGCAAGCCCGGCCCGCTTCCAGCGGCTGAGCCGGCGCATCCTGCCGTGGGCCAGCATGCTCGCGGCGGGGCTCATCGGCATCGGCCTTGTCTGGGCGCTCGGCTTCACGCCGCCCGACTACCAGCAGGGCGAGACCGTGAAGGTCATGTACATCCACGTGCCCGCGGCCTGGATGGCGATGTTCTGCTACTCGGTGATGGCCGTGCTCTCGGTCTCCTTCCTGATCTGGAAACACCAGCTTGCCGATCTCGTCGCTCGCGCGTCGGCGCCGATTGGTGCCTGCTTCACGGCGGTGGCGCTGATCACCGGCAGTCTCTGGGGCAAGCCGATCTGGGGAACCTACTGGGAGTGGGATGCCCGGCTGACCTCCGTCCTGGTGCTGTTCTTCCTCTACCTCGGTCACATGGCGCTTTCAGGCGCCTTCGACGACCGCGAGCGCGGCGGGCGCGCGGCCGCGATCCTCGCCGTGGTCGGCGCGATCAACATTCCGATCATCAAGTTCTCGGTCGACTGGTGGAACACACTGCACCAGCCTGCCAGCGTGATCCGCATGGACGGTCTGGCCATCCACAGCTCCCTGCTCCCGCCGCTGCTGGTCATGGCGGTCGGGTTCACGGCGTTCTACGTCGCCGTGCTGCTCGTCCGCATCAACAGCGAGGTCGCCGCCCGGCGCATCGAGGTTCTGCAGCGACGACAGGCCGCCGAGGCCGTACCCGGGGTGAAGCATGGCTGAGTTCCTGGGTATGGGCGGTTACGCCGCAACGGTCTGGCCGTCCTACGCCGCCGCCGCCGTTATTCTCGTCGGTCTTCTGGTCGTCAGCTTGCGCCAGGCGAGCCGGCGCAAGGCCGAGCTGGAACGCCTGGAATCCCGGATCGAAAGGCCTCGCCGTCGATGACCCGCAAGCAACGACGCATGGCCTTCCTCGGCGCGGGGTTCGTGTGCTTCGCGCTCGCCACGCTGCTGGTCCTGGTCGCGCTCGAAGACAAGGTGACGTTCTTCTATTCCCCGTCCGACCTTGTCGCCGAACCGGTGGGGCCCGAGGTGCGTATCCGTCTGGGCGGTCTTGTTGTGGATGGTAGCGTGACCAGGCTCGAAGACGGCGTCACGACGGTGTTCGAACTGACCGACGGCGGTGCGGTAGTGCCGGTGAGCTACACCGGCGTGCTGCCCGATCTCTTTCGCGAGGGCCAGGGCATCGTCGCCAACGGCACCATGCCCTCCCCCGCAGGGCCGTTCATTGCCGACAAGGTGCTTGCCAAACACGACGAGACCTACATGCCGCCCGAAGTCGCCGAGGCGCTCAAGGAGCAGGGCCACTGGCAGGAGGGCGACCAGCAATGAGCTTCGACATCGTGATCGTCGGAGGCGGGGTGATGGGGCTCTCCACCGCTTGGCATCTGCTGGACCGTGAACCCGGGCTGAGGGTCTGCGTGATCGAGCGCGACCCAACCTACGAATTCGCCTCCACGCCGCGCTCGCTCGGCGGCGTGCGCCAGCAGTTCAGTGTGGCCGAGAACATCCGGATGTCGCAGTATGGCCGCCAGTTCTACACCGTGTTCGCCGAGACCATGGCGGTCGACGGCGAGAAGCCCGATATCGGCTATCGCGTAGAGGGCTACCTCTTCCTGTTGCCCGAAGAGGCGCGGGCCCAGGCGCAGGAGCTCAACGACCTCCAGCGCAGCCTCGGTGCGACCACCGAAATGCTCGATCCCGCCGGGATCGCGGTGCTCTTCCCGTCGCTCAATCTCGACGACATCGCCTTTGGCACCTACGGGCCGGAAGACGGCTGGACCGACCCCTACGCCATCGTCATGGGCTTCCGGAAAAAGGTGCGCGAGATGGGGATCGCGTACCGCCAGGGTGGGGTGGCATCCATCGCGACGGCCGACGGCCGAGCCACCGGAGTCGTTCTCGAAGACGGTTCGACCGTCGCAGCCGGACAGGTTGTCTGCGCGGCCGGCGCATGGTCGAACACGTTGCTGGCAACGGCCGGCGTCGAGGTTCCCGTGGTGCCGGTGCGTCGCATGGTGTTCTTCTTCGAGATCCAGCAGGAGATCGAGCCTCTGCCGCTGACCATCGCGCCCGACGGCCTCTATTTCCGTCCCGAAGGTCGCGGCTATCTGACGGGCCATTCGATCGAGGAACCCGAAGGGATCAACTTCGAGGTCGATGACAGCTTGTTCGAGGAGTCGATCTGGCCGGCGCTCGCCGAGCGCGTTCCGGCCTTCGAGGCTCTGCGCCAGACCAACGCCTGGTCGGGGCTCTACGACATCAACAAGCTCGACGAGAACATGGTCTGCGGCCCCCATCCGGAAGGGCCGGCGAACCTTCACATCCTCTGTGGTTTCTCCGGCCACGGCCTGCAGCAGGCGCCGGCGGCGGGTCGTGCAACATCAGAGCTGATCCTGGACGGCGGCTTCACCACGCTCGATCTCAGCCGCCTTTCGGCCGAACGGCTCGTCACCGGTGCTGCGGTGCATGAGGTCGGCATCGTATGAGATCCGGTGCAGCGATGGCACCGGGCGACCGCCGTGCGGTCGCCATCTGGCTCATGGTCGTTGCCGCGCTTGTCTTCGGCATGGTCGTGCTGGGTGGCGTCACGCGGCTGACCGAATCCGGTCTCTCCATGACCGACTGGAACCCTGTCACAGGATGGATTCCGCCGCTCAGCGAGCCCGAGTGGCAGGAGGAATTCGAGAAGTACCGCGCCTCGCCCGAGTATCGGCAGATCAACCGCGGCATGGCGCTCGCCGATTTCAAGACGATCTTCTGGTACGAATTCTGGCACCGTGTGTTGGGCCGCATCATCGGGCTCGCCTTCCTCGTGCCCTTCATGGTGTTCCTGTTCCGCAAGCGGCTCGATCCACCGATGACGCGCCGGCTCTGGCTGCTGTTTGTGCTGGGCGGCCTGCAGGGCCTGGTCGGCTGGTTCATGGTGAAGAGCGGTCTGGTCGACCGGCCGAGCGTCAGCCAGTACCGGCTGGCAATGCATCTGGGCCTCGCCTTCCTGATCTACGGCATGCTCGTCTGGACCATCGCGGGACTCCTGCATACGCCCGACTACGGGTCCGCGGAGCCGGGCATCGCGCGACCTCGCCGCGGAGTCGGCTGGCTGCTTGCGCTGGTCTCTGTAACAATCGTCTCGGGTGCCTTCGTCGCTGGGCTCGATGCCGGACTCTACTACAACACCTTCCCGCTGATGGACGGGCGTGTCGTGCCGGCCGACTACCTGGCCGACGAGCCCTGGTGGCTCAATCCGTTCCAGAATGTCGCAGCCGTGCAGTTCAACCATCGCCTGTTGGCCATCGCGACCGTGGTTGCGATCTTCGCCACATGGTTCGGCCTCGCCCGGTCCTCGCTGACGACACGAACGCGGCTTGCAGCCCGCGCCCTTGCGGCCATGGCCGTGCTCCAGGCGCTGATCGGCGTCATGGCGTTGCTGGCCTACGTGCCCGTCTGGCTTGGCGCCCTGCACCAGATCGGCGCGCTGGTCCTCTTCACGCTGACGATCCTGCTGCTCGACAGCCTGCGCCAGCGGGAGGCGCAATCTCGTCGCTCTATTTCGCGGTCTTCGGACCGAAGATCAGCCAGATGACAAAGCCGAGCAAGTTCAGGAGCAGGATCACAAGGATCCAGATCACCTTGGCGAACGTCGAGGCGTTGCTCTGCACGACACTGACGATCGCCCAGATGTAGAGCGCCAAGAGGAGAAGACCGATCAGGCCGACTTCGATTCCCATGCTTTCAACCTTCGTATGATTCAAAGCGCTGGAGATGGCCCTTCGCCGGGCGGATTTCCAGCATTGTCTGTCGGGCTATCCTGATGCGGACCTGATGCGGAGGCCAAGGGAGACGGTGCATGACTGCACCATCATGGGGCTCTGTTCGCGCACGGGAGAGATCGGCTAAGGCATCACAACGGTCTCGCGCAACGGCGGTTCGGTCTGCCCGGCGGTCTGCCGTTCGGGCGATCTGATCGTCAGCCAGACCTTCATCAACCGTCGCCTCAAGGCCGAGGGCACGTGGCGGCTGGATGACGGCATGGGGGCGGAAACCCTGATGGCTCACCTCGAATCCACCGATGCGGACGGGCGGCACGATACCGAACGGTCAGGTCGTGTGGCGGTCCATGGCCGGGACGACGACTATCCCGAGCTCTCCGAAATCGACATCCGGGCCACAGCCGTGGCCGAACTGTGCCGTCCACCTGGCGCTGGTCGCACCGCTCGCACCCTGTCAGCACATGAAGGCTGACGATCCCGCAACGCCGATGTCGAGCGCGGACCGGGAGGCGCAGCACATCCCGCATGCACCGCCGCGCCATGACTGACGCCGCTACGCGGACTTTGCCAGCAGCACCACCGTCTTCTTGCCGCCTTCGGTCTGCTGTCCACCGATGGGTTCGAAACCGAATCGTTCGTGAAAGCGCATCGACCCGGGGTTGGGCGGTTCCTCGTTGACCTCGCAGCACAGGATCACCGCGCGCTCGGACGCAAGCGCCCAGGCCTCGTCGTAGAAGCGCCGCGCGATGCCTTGGCCGCGGAAACGGACGTCGACCACGACGCGGTCGATGTAGACGAAAGCGTCATAGCGCTCGCTGTACCAGACATAGTTGGCGCTCTGGTAGGACGCGCCGGGTGCGAAGCAGATCAATCCCCCGGCCGGTGCACCATCGACCTCGGCCACGCGGGCCAGGACCGCCTCGTCAAGCAGGGCGGCGAGGTCCGCCGCGTCGAGCGCGTTGACGTGCGGCGCCTCGGCATTGTTGAGCGGCAGGAACCAACTGGCATCCGCCGTCGTCATGTCACGCAGAACGGCGTTCATGGTGCCAGCGCGCGGCCGACCGCGAGGAAGCAGAGCGCGGTGTCCTTCTTGACGTTGTCATCGGTCGGCATGGGCTGCGAGGCGAACTTGGCGATCACCAGGCTCGCCACGGGATCGATCCAGAGGTACTGGCCGAAGACGCCGATGCCGGTGTAGCTGCCGTGGGCGTCGCCCATCATCCACCACTTGTTGCGGTAGCTTCCGGCAGGATTCGCGGCCGACCTCTCGCCCGCCGCCCAGGCCGCCTTGTCGCCGTTGAACCGGCTGTCGGCGACCCAGGCGCGCGGCACGACCTGGCGGCCGTTGGCCTGGCCTTCCTCCAGCATCATCTGGCCGACCCGCGCGAGATCGCGCAGGCAGAGGCAGACGCCGCCCGCCGCACGGGGTGCACCGAAGCGATCCACGGTGACATGACCGTCGAACTCCGCACCCAGCGGCTGCCAGAGAAGCTCGGAGACGGCCTCGGCATAGGGCCGGCCGGTGGCGCGTTCGATCACCCAGCCCAGCATGTCGGTGCAGGGGGAGACATAGTGGAACGCCGCGCCGTGCTCGCCCTGCTTCTGCAGCGTCACCATCCACGAACGCAGATCGCCGGGATTGGCCGGGTCCGTCGGCGGCCTCCAGTTCGAGGCCTCGCGGTACTCGGTGATCGGACCGGTGTTGGCGAAATAGTCCTCGGTGAAGTCGACGCCGACGGTCATGTCGAGCAGATGCTGCAGCGTGCAGTCGTCGAAGGCCGATCCCGCAATCTCGGGAATCAGATGACCGATGCCCTGGGTCGGATCAAGCACGCCGCGGTCCACCAGGATGCCGATGACGAGTGCTGTGATCGACTTCGAGACCGACATCAGGATGTGGGGCCGGTGCTCTTGGAGCTCGTTGCGATAGTGCTCCATGACGATCCCGCCGTTGTGGAGGACGCAGATGCCGTCGGTCTGATGGTTGTCGAGGAACCAGCCGAAGCTGCGCTCGGTGCCGGCGTGATCGGTGTAGGCGACATCGGCCAGATGCTCAGGTGCCCGGGGCAGATCCATAGCCGGGCCCCGGCCACGCCAGATCTGGGCCGAGGGCACGATCTCGCTGACATGGCTGTAGGCCCAGCGGTTGAAGGGCGGGGTCCGCCAGTTCTCCAGCGTGACCATCTTGTCGGGCGCGGCCGGGAAGGTCCGCATCAGGTCGTGGTCGGGCATCTCATCCTCCGTGAAGGGCTTTGGCGACGGTGTGGAAGGCATTGAACATCCCGCCGAAGACGTGCTCGTCCTCCCGCGGGATCGAACCCAGCCTGGTGATCGTGCTGCCGGTTGACGTACCATTAGGCGCGGTACGGGTATCCGGGCATCTCCGCCGCCATGGTGCTGGCAACCGCGATGGGGCGACGCCACGAGATCGTCGAGCATCATGGCGGTGCCGTCATACGCGGCAAACGTGACAGACCCCAGGTCGGAGGATCGCTCGGGCAGGGCCCATACCGGTCCCGCGCCCCGCCGCACGCTTGCGGTGCGGTGCATCCCACGCACGTGATGGAAGCCCCCGCGGTTCTGCGGCCAGTCCTGGAAGTCGGTCGGCGTGACGTCCATGCGCCTAACCGCCGAGCTCGTGCGCGATCGCCCTGAAGCCCCGGAACATATCGTCGAACAGCTTGGGATCGACCGGCGCCGGATGGGTCGAGTGTTTGGCGCAGACCACGCCGGCGACGGGGTCGACGAACACCGACTGCCCATGGATGCCGATACCGTAGTAGGGCCGATGCGGATCGTTGAGGTCGGTGTACCACTTCGACCGATAGCTGTGGCCTGGCATGTCGATGGCGAAATTGCCCCGATCCCAGACCTCGGGATCGCCGTTCTCGCGGAAGTCCCGAATCCAGCTTTCGGGAATGATGCGGCGGCCGTTCATCACGCCGTTCTGCAGATGGAGCTGACCGAAGCGTGCGAGATCGCGGGTCGTCACGCAGAGCCCGCCGTCGGTCAGCGGCGTGCCGGTGCGGTCGAGCGTGATGTAGCCGTCGAACTCCGCGCCCATGGGTTGCCAGATGTCGCGGCTCAGCAGCGTGGCGAAGTCGACGCCCGCTGTGCGCTCGATGATCCAGCCCAGCAGGTCGGTGTTGGTCGAGACATAGTGGAACGCCTTGCCGTGTTCGCCCGCGGGGCGCATCGTCGCGATGTAGGACCTGAGATTGTCGGGGGCGCCCTTCCGTGCGGGCCGCCAGCCCGCCGCAACATCGAGCAGGGCGACATCGCTGTCGGGGTCCTCGTAGTCCTCGCTGTAATCCATGCCCACGGTCATATCGAGCACGTGACGTACCAGCGCGCCGTCATAGGCCGAACCCTTCACCTCGGGAATGATGTCGGTGACGAGATCGTCCGGCGAAAACAGCCCCTTCTCCACCTGGATCCCGGCAAGGGAGGCGCAGAACGACTTGGTGACCGACATCAGCAGATGCGGTTCGTGGGGTTCGACGCCATCGCCGTAACGTTCCGCCACGATCGCGCCCTGACAGAGCACGACAAAACCGTCGGTGTCGTTGCTGTCGAGCATCTGTTTGACGGTCATCGGGTGTTCGTTCATGTCGGTAAACGTGATACCGTCGAGATGGAGCGGCTCGACAGGAAATCCCGAGACGAGACCGTCGCCGCGCCAGACATTCCCGGTGCCGATCAAACGACGCAGGTTGCGGAATGCCCAACGGTTGTAGGGCGCCTCCTGCATGTTTCCGGTCGTGACCAGTTCGCCCTCCGCAGGCGGAAAATGGCGCATCAGGCGCGGCGTTTCGTTCATGGCGACCTCCCCGTTCGAGCGAGACGCTAGCACGCTCTCCACAGCGGCTGCACCCGGACTGCATCTGACCTATGATCATCGGCGGATGAACGGAGGGGACGATGCGCGTCAATGCCCTGCCCGACCACAACGAGGCGCTGACCGAACTGGCCGAGCGACTGTGTGACCGGTTCTCGACCGGCGATGCGGTGCGCGAGCAACATGCCCACGACGAGAGCTGGCATCATCCCGAAGCGCCGCACGCCGTCGTCTTCCCCGAGAGCACCGAAGAGGTAGCCGCTGTTGTCGGAATCTGCGCCCGCCACGGCACGCCGGTGATCCCCTTCGGCACCGGCACGTCGCTTGAGGGCCAGGTGGTGGCGGTCGAGGGTGGCGTCTCGATCGATATGATGCGTATGAACCGGGTGCTCGAGGTCAACGCCGAGGATCTTGACTGCACGGTCGAGGCGGGCGTCACCCGCAAGCAGCTCAACGAGTACCTGCGCGCCACCGGTCTCTTCTTTCCGGTCGATCCCGGTGCTGATGCCTCGCTCGGCGGCATGGCGGCGACCCGCGCCTCGGGCACCAACGCCGTGCGTTACGGCACCATGCGCGAAGCTGTTCTGGCGCTGACCGTGGTGACCGCCGACGGTCGCATCGTGAAGACCGCCCGCCGGGCCCGGAAGTCGTCGGCGGGTTACGATCTCACCCGTCTCTTCGTCGGTTCGGAAGGCACGCTCGGCGTGATCACGGAGGTCACGGTGCGCCTGTTCGGCATCCCCGAGGCGATCAGTGCGGCGACGGTCGCCTTCGACGACATCGAGGCCGCGGTCAACGCTGTCATCGTCACCATCCAGTCGGGCATCCCCATGGCACGCATCGAGCTGCTGGACGAGGTCCAGATCGAGGCGATCAACGCCTACTCCGGCCTCGACAACCCGGTCGCACCAACACTCTTCCTTGAGTTCCACGGCACCGAAGCGGGTGTCGCCGAACAGGCCGAACGCATGGGCGAGATCTGTGGGGAATTCGGCGGCAAGGACTTCCGCTGGACCGCGCAGCAGGAGGACCGCAACCGGCTGTGGCAGGCGCGCCACGCCGCCGCCTGGGCGGCAAAGGCGATGCGCCCGGGGTCATCGATCTGGCCGACCGACGTCTGCGTGCCGATCTCGCGTCTGGCCGAATGCATCGTCGAGACCAAGAAGGATCTCGAGACCACCGACATCCCCGCCCCGCTCGCCGGCCATGTCGGCGACGGCAATTTCCATCTCGTCTTCCTGCTCGACCGCAACAACCCGGACGAGCTGGCCGAGGCCAAGCGCCTCAACGACCGCCTGGTCCATCGCGCGCTCGCCATGGGCGGCACCTGCACGGGCGAACACGGCGTGGGCCTGGGCAAGATGCACGTCCTGCAGGCCGAACACGGCGAGGCCGTGAGCCTGATGCGCCAGCTCAAACGGGCCTTCGACCCCCAGGGCATCATGAACCCCGGGAAAATCCTCTCGGACTGAGGGACAGGCACGATGTCCCCGGTCCTGTTCCTGATGGTCCCGCAGCCGGCGCCATCCTGATCGGGATGGGCCTCAATCCGCTGCTCGCACCATGGCAGCACGGCGTCATCCGCCGGACCGGAAAAGGCAGCCGTTGTTGCACACAGAACGGATGGGCACGATCTCGGTTCCCGCCGTGCTCTTCGCCTTCGGCGTCCTGCTTCAGCTCATCGCGTCCTGGGGCATCACCCCCTGCTGCAGGAGCCTCCACCCAGGACGCAGAACTTGGCGCAATGGGGATGGTTGAGCTTCACCGCGCCCGAGGCCTCGGCCAGGGTGGTGCCCATCTCGAACCGGGGGTCGTAGGGCAGCAGGGTGCAGGCGACGACGGCCGGTGTCTCGGCGCCCTTGCGCTTCACGACCATGCGCGCGCTCGCGCACATGATGCCCTTGGGATCGACACCCAGAATGCCCCAGCAGGCGGTGGTGATCTCAGGCACCTCAGCCTTCTCGTCCATCTCCGGGAAGAGAACGAGCTCCATGGGATCGTCGGCATTCACCTTCAGGCCCATCCCGGCGATGAAGGTGCGGAAGCCCTTACGCAGGCTGGCCTCGTCCTCCTCCCAGCGGGTCCGGCCCGCGAGGTGAACCTTGAAGTCGTGCTCAGCGAGCCAGCGCAGCCCCTGGACCATGGGGTCCCACGATCGTTTGCCGCGTTCGAGCTGGTGGCGGACCCTGGTGTAGTGATCGACGGAAACGCGCAGCGTCATGCGCTCGCCGTATCGCGCCTGCAGGTCGAGCAGACCGTCGGCGCATTTCATCATCGGGCGCATGGCATTGGTCAGGATCATGACCTGATAGCCGCGCCTCAGGGCATCCTCAACCATGACCATGACGTCGGGGTTCATGAACGGCTCGCCGCCTGTGAACCCGATCTGCCGGGTGCCCAGGCCGTCGCGCGCGATCTCGTCGAGATAGGCCCGGACCTCGTCGGCGGTGATGTAGACCAGCCGGTCGTTCAGCGGACTCGATTCGATGTAGCAGCCCGCGCACGTCAGATTGCAGAGTGTGCCGGTGTTGATCCAGAGCGTCTCAAGCCTTGCCAGACCGATCACCGCGCGCGGCTCGCCCTTGGCCGTCCAGTCGGGATCGGAGAACTTGGCATCCACCGGAGCAATCCACGTTTCAACATTCATGAACACCACCACACTGTTTGCAGCCGGGACCATGACTGCAGACCGCCCCGCTGGCAATTCATAACAGCCATCGGAACACTCGGCTATCATGCGGCACCTTGCAAACCGGCGTCCGGCCACAGGGAGTGCTCCACGCCCGTGGCGGATGTCACCCGGCACAATCTGAAGCACAACGGCCATACCGAGAGCCGGATCGAACAGGAGACCAGAGCACGTCTTCGGGGGTCTTCGCCGCAAGAGCGGTCTCGGCAAGGCGCTCGATGCTCCGGCCGCTCGCATCCTCGACATCCGAACGAGCCGTTTGCCGGCCGGCGCCACCATGACGGTGGTCAACAACCCGGTCGCCAGTCTCCCGTTCGGCGTCGCGGCGCTCTCCGCGATTACCCCGCAGCATGCCGGAAATTGCCTTCGGGAAAAACGTGCTTCAAGATTGATGAGGCGCGATTGCCGGAAGGAACCGAGATGACGCAGGCGCTTGAGATCGTTCCCCTGACGCCGACCATCGGCGCCGACGTGCCCGGCGTCGACCTGGGCAAGCCGCTTGATGAACGACACCTTCCAGGCGCTGCCCGCGGCATGGATGGAGCACTTGGTCCTGTTCTTCCACGACCAGACTCTCGACCCCGCATCGCTCCAGGCGCTGGGCCGCCGGTTCGGGCCGCTCCACGTCCACCCGCAGGGCGACAACAGCCCCTTGCTGCAATCCGCACTGGTCGATCTCGACCGGGCGAAGCTCGACCTGATCCGCACCTCGGTTCTCGCGCCGTCGAACGGCGCGGTCACCGGTCTTCAGCCGGCACCGGACCTGTTGGCCAAGGCCAACACGCCCGTCATGACCTTCGTCGACCCAACCATGACCAAGCCAAAACCTAAGACGAAATTGCCAGCCCTGATGGCGGCAGGTATGAAGTCAAGTCGATATCAGACGACGAAAGCGGAATTGGAAGAGGAAATTGATATGCCGGGATGGTCGCGGGATCAGGCGCGCAAGACTTTCATACAGCTGTTCGTGACCAACGAATCCTGACCTGGCTCGGATTTTTCAAGGTACTGATGTGACTCGAGTTTATAATCCCCCCTTTAATGATCGCCCCAGGTTCAACTTATCCTTCCGTGCAGGATTTGCAGTTCCCCATGGCAGCCGGTGCCTGCGATAATGCTGGGCGAATCGCATGATCGTGGCACCTTCGCCAGGAGTTCCCGCACCATGACCGAAAAGACCCCTGCACCCTCGCCCAACGCCCCTTCGAGCAACGCCACCTGGAACTGGCATCCCGACCTGCCGGTCGAGGGCGTGCCCTACTGGTCGTGGCCGCTGCGTCCGATCGCGGCGCTGAAGTGGCTCCTTGCGAACTTCATCAAGTTCACCGACCGGGCGTTTTATCTCGTCTTTGCCCTGGTCCTGGCCTTCTGGTTGCAGCCGGTCACACCGGAGCAGGCCACCCTCTCGTTCGACTGGGTCAGCTGGGTCTTGCTGCGCAACACGATCGCCCTGCTTGCGGTCGCAGGCGGTCTGCACCTGTGGTTCTACGGTGCCAACGCGCAGGGCGACACGCTGAAGTACGACCCGCGCCCGATGCCGCGCGAGAAGGACAGGAAGTATACCTTCGGTTACCAGACCTGGGACAACATGTTCCATTCCCTGGTCTTCGGCCTGCCGATCGCGACGGCTTACGAGATCCTGGCGCGGGTCATGTACGCCCGCGGCGTCTTCGTGGCGATCGAACCCGCCACGAGCCCGGTGTGGTTCGTCCTGATGTTCCCGCTGGTGACGATGTGGCAGAGCCTGCACTTCTACGTCATTCACCGCGCGCTGCACTGGGCACCGCTCTACAAGCACATCCACGTGCTGCACCACCGCAACATCAATCCCGGTCCCTGGTCGGGGATCTCGATGCACCCGGTGGAGCACGTCCTTTACTTCAGCACCTTGCTGATCTTCTTCGTCGTACCCGGCCATCCCGCGCATATGCTGTTCCTGCTGTTCTGGCAGCTTCTGGGAGCGCCGTCGGGGCACTCCGGCTACGAGGCGGTGTGGGCGAAGAACAAGGCGCGTCTGGGTGTCGGCGGCTTCTTCCACCAGCTCCACCATCGCTACTTCGACTGCAACTACGGCAGTGAGGAGTTCCCGCTGGATCGCTGGCTCGGCACGTTCCATGACGGCACAAGGGAGGCGACCGCTAGGATGCGGCGTCGCAACAAGCCTGCTCCCGGTCGGACCGTCGGTACCGGGACGACCGGATAGCACCCCTCATACGCCAGCAAGCCGGGCAGCATCGCGATCCCGGAGTCCGGTTCTGCGGCCACCGCCACGTGATTCTTGCGTGATGGGCGTCGGTGGACATGCGACGACGCAGCTTGTCAGTGTGCACCGTAACGTCGGGCCCTTGGGGGCACCATGGGCTTTGCCAACATTGATGCGCAGCTGCCCACAACCCTGTTGCCGCTGTTTCTGATCGGTATGGGGGTCGAAGATCGCCCTGTTGCCGTTTCTCGAGAAGACCAGGGGCATGGCCTCCGCTATGCAGCGCGAGATCGGGACCCGAATGGTCACGATCGGCACGATCACCGCACACCGCTGAGGCCGTGGGCGGCGCGCCACGCCAAGCCCTCACAGGGGGCGGAGGGTGGTGGAGCTGAGGGGATTCGAACCCCTGACCTTCGCATTGCGAACGCGACGCTCTCCCGACTGAGCTACAGCCCCGCAGGATCCCGCTTCGGGAAGCGGTGATGTAAGAGCCGCCCCGTCGGGTGTCAAGCGATGTCCGCGGCGACCGGCGTCCACATACGCCGTGTCTGCGCGCCCGCCGGCCGGCCTCGTCCTCGGCGCCGTCGTCCCGGGGGCGGACACGGTTCTGGCACCCTCTCAACCGGCGCGATTCCGCTGCCGTCCCGCTTCGTCTGGTGCGTGAATCCGCTCTGCATCTGAAGACTCGGAGCATATCCCGTTCAGATTGATTCAATCTGAACGGGATATGCTCTAGATTAACCCGGCGCTATCGAAAGGGCATGGCCCATGGATGCAATCATCTGGCTCGTCGACACCGTCTTCAGGATCTACTTCTGGATCCTGATCGCGCAGGTGATCATGAGCTGGCTGGTGTCGTTCAGGATCGTCGACACGCGTCATCCCATCGTCGACGCGATCGGGCGCTTCCTCTGGCAGGCAACCGAACCCGTCCTGGGTCCGATCCGCCGGCTTCTCCAGCGCTTCCTCGGCAATCTCGGCGGGATCGACATCTCGCCGATCATCGCGATCGTCACTCTCGAATTCCTGCGCCGCTTCATCATCGGCAGCATTCTGATCCCGATCGCCTAATCCTGATGACGGGCGCGGTGAGCGTCACAGCAGATCGTCTCCGGCTCAGCGTTCGCGTCCAGCACGGCGCGACCCATGACGAGATTGCCGGGATCGCGCTTGACGACGCCGGCAACGCCTTCTTAATGGTGCGCGTCACCCGGCTGTCCGAAGGCGGCAGGGCCAACCGCGCGGTCATAAAGCTGCTTGCCAGGTTCTGGCGTCTGCCGGCGCCCTCCATCGGGGTCGCTCGCGGACAGCGGGACCGGCCCAAGGTCCTGGAGATCGGTGGCGGGTCCGCGGTGGCACAGACAATTCGAGAGCGGCTGGGAGCCCTGACATGAGTGAAGCAACCATTATCGACGGCAAGGCGTTTGCGGCGAAGGTCCGCGAAGGCGTGACGAGCAAGGTCGCCAAGCTGAGAACCGCGCACGGCCTCACCCCCGGCCTCGCCGTCGTGCTGGTGGGCGACGATCCCGCGAGCCAAGTCTATGTCCGCAACAAGGGTAAGTCGACGGTCGATGCGGGCATGGAGAGCTTCGAATTCCGCATGCCCGATACCTCGACCCACGACGAGGTTCTGGCCAGGGTTCAGGAGCTCAACGCCGATCCCCGCGTCAACGGTATCCTGGTCCAGCTTCCCCTGCCCGATCAGGTCGACGAGCAGGCGATCATCAACGCCATCGAACCCGCCAAGGATGTCGACGGCTTTCACGTCATCAACACCGGCCGCCTCTCGACCGGCCAGGACGCCATGGTCCCCTGCACGCCGCTCGGCTGCCAGCTCATGCTGCGCGACTTTCTGGGTGCGGACGGGATGAAGGGTGCGGAGGCCGTGATCGTCGGCCGCTCCAACATCGTCGGCAAACCGATGGCCCAGCTCCTGCTGCAGGACCACTGCACGGTGACCGTGGCGCACTCGCGCACCAGGGATCTGCCCGGTGTCGTGCGCCGCGCCGATATCGTGGTTGCCGCCGTGGGTCGACCGGAGATGGTGCGCGGCGACTGGATCAAGCCCGGCGCGACCCTGATCGACGTCGGCATCAACCGCATCGGGAAGGCCGACGGCAAGACTAGGCTCGTGGGCGACGTCTGCTTCGACGAAGCGGTCAAGGTGGCGGGCGCGATCACGCCGGTGCCAGGGGGCGTCGGCCCCATGACCATCGCCTGTCTTCTCGTCAACACGGTGACGGCCGCCTGCCGCCAGCACGGCGTTGCCGAACCGGAGGCATGACCGGACCATGACTCATCTGATCCTTGCCTGTGTTGCCTTCGTCGGGTTGCATGTCGTCCTGTCGGGTACATCTCTGCGGGACAAGGTGGCAGGCCGGCTCGGCGAACCCGCGTTTCTCGGGCTGTTCTCCGCGATTGCGCTCGTGACCATCGTCTGGGCGTCGATCGCCTACGGCAACGCGGACCATGTCGAGATCTGGCTCGCGGGGCCCGCGCTGAAGGGCATCGCCTGGCTGATCATGGTCCCGGCCGTGCTCTTCGTCGTGTGCGGCAACGTGACGCCGAATCCGTCAGCGGTCGGCTCCGAGAAACTCCTGGAACGCGACGACATCGCCAAGGGGATCTTCACCATCACGCGCCATCCCCTGATGTGGGGCATTGCGCTGTGGGCTTTCGCACATCTGCTGGCGAACGGCGATGTCGCAAGCCTGATCCTCTTCGGCAGCATGCTGGTGCTGGTGCTGGTCGGCGTGCCGAGCCAGGAGCGCAAGAAGCGCCGGAAGACTGGCGGGCAATGGGATCGTTTCGCGCAGGCGACGTCGTCCGTGCCCTTCGCTGCGATCCTTCAGGGTCGGACCAGGCTTGACGGGGGCGGCATCGGCTTCTGGCGTGTTGCGCTCTCGGCAGCCGTCTATGCGGTGTTTGTCCTGCTCCATCCCTGGATTATCGGTGTCGCGCCGATTCCCTATTGACTCCGCTCACGCGGGCGACGTCATGGGTGGTGTTTTGATGCGAAACTCTTTGTGCAAAGTGGTGGGATGATCAGGGTCTATCCGGGTTTTTCAGGGATGTGTTGAAATCATCAACACCGCGCGGGGGCGGTCGCCGGAGAAGGTTCCGGCAACATCGTCCCGGACGATGGAGCTGAGGGTCCTGTCGTGCGGGGTAGGCGGCATGTCGCGCAGCGGCGGCGTGGCGCAGTGAAGCGGTCAGCAGATGCAGATGTCCATCCCGGACGGTTCGGGCATGGTTCACGGGCCTCCCTGATCCCGGCGCTGGCCAAGGCGCAGGCGCAAGGCGTTGAGACGGATGAAACCCTCGGCGTCGCGCTGGTCGTAGACCGCATCCTCCTCAAAGGTGACGTGTGCGAGGCTATAGAGCGAATGGGGCGACTGGCGCCCGGTGACGATGACATTGCCCTTGTAGAGCTTCAGCCGGACGGTTCCGGAGACATGCTCCTGGCTCCTGTCGATCAGGGCCTGCAGCATCGTGCGCTCGGGCGAGAACCAGAAGCCGTTGTAAATCAGCTCCGCGTAGCGCGGCATGATCTCGTCCTTGAGATGCGCGGCACCGCGGTCGAGCGTGATCGATTCCATCGCGCGATGGGCGGCGATCAGGACCGTGCCCCCGGGTGTTTCATAGACACCCCGGCTCTTCATGCCGACGAAGCGGTTCTCGACCATGTCGAGCCGGCCGATACCGTTGGCACCGCCGAGTTCGTTCAGCCGGGTCAGCAGCGCCGCCGGCGACAGTGTCTCACCATTGATCGAGACGGCATCGCCCTTTTCGAAGCCGATGGCGATCTCTGTCGCTTCATCGGGCGCCTCAAGCGGATTGACCGTGCGGGAGTAGACGTACTCGGGTGCTTCTTCCCAAGGGTCCTCCAGTACCTTGCCCTCGGCAGAGATGTGCAGAAGGTTCGCATCGACCGAAAACGGTGCCTCGCCGCGCTTGTCGCGCGGGATCGGAATCTGGTGGCTTTCGGCGTAGGCGATGAGCCTGGTGCGCGAGGCAAGATCCCACTCGCGCCATGGCGCGATCACCTTGATGTCGGGATTGAGGCCGTAATAGCCCAGCTCGAAACGCACCTGGTCGTTGCCCTTGCCGGTCGCGCCGTGGGCCACGGCATCGGCCCCGGTCTCGGCGGCGATCTCGATCTGGCGCTTGGCGATCAGCGGTCGGGCGATGGAGGTCCCGAGAAGATACACGCCCTCGTAGAGGGCGTTGGCGCGAAACATCGGAAAGACGTAGTCGCGCACGAACTCCTCGCGGAGGTCCTCGATGTAAATCTCCTTCACGCCCATCATCTCGGCCTTCTTGCGGGCGGGCTCCAGCTCCTCGCCCTGGCCGAGATCGGCGGTAAAGGTCACCACCTCGCAGCGGCAGGTATCCTGCAGCCAGCGCAGGATGACCGATGTGTCGAGCCCGCCGGAATAGGCCAGGACCACCTTCTTGACGTCGCTCATCCGTCTCTCCGTCGACAACCGTTGAGGCCGCTGTCTAGAGCAGTTTTCGCCCGATGGGAATTGGCGGCGAGCATGAGCGCGCCTGCGGCTGCCTCGGTCGAGAGACCTATGTAAGACATTTTTGCATATTTTTCTCTTGCAATATGTCAGTCTTATATGCACGATAATGACGAATATGGTTGAACTGGAATAGGCTCCTACGACTTCATTGAGGGCACCGAGAGAGTCCTGCACGGTATCAGTTGAGATTCATCGAAGGACGAGTTGCGGCATTAAAATAGTTGTGATTGGTCGGGACATCGAGTATAATGCATAAATATGACACAGTTGCTTTAGTCAAATCACTTGAGTTTATCGAAAAGTTTAAGGCTGCAAATCCGTCAACCGCCAAATGTTTTGTAAAGCAGGCTTGGATTGAGTGGGCATCACCGGAAAGAGTGCGCAGCGTTTTTGTTGCGGATGGCTTTGCTCTGCGCTTCTCGGAAGCGAAAACAGGATCATTTTCGAATACGGTCCTGTCCCTTTCAGCACTCGCTCAGCACGACATGTACCCGTTCGTCGTGGTCGTTGTCCGCCCCATCTCGGTGGACTTTCTGTTAGCTAACGCGACCTTCTTAAAAAAGATCAGCCATAGCTCGCAGCAACTTCGCATAGACAACATCAAGGGTAGCTTCAACGGCACCGATATAATGACGACAATTGCGGGAATACCCAACACACCAGAACATTTTGATGATCTGTTCGCCTTACATAGTGCCTTTACGTGGGAAGAGAATCTTGGACGCCTAGTAGAGTCCACCAATGGAATTGTCCCACGAAACATCCGCTTCCAACCAACAAACGCCGAGATTGATCTGATACTTGATGCTCCGGTACGCTTTGCAAATTTTATTGTGTCAAAAGAATATACGGCGATAGAGCGTGACCTGAACGCTCGAATTAGAAACGCCCAGGAAGATATCATCGCCGCAGCCCGAAGCGACAACGTGAACATCCGGGGTAACACAATAGAGAAAATCATCACAGGCGAAGGAAATACCCACGAACTTAGCGATTTGGTTATGTGGTTAGGTGACAGAAAACTGATGATAGATGTGAAGACCAAACTTCTAGACCGATCTTCAGCACCTAAAGCTTATAACGTAGATAAGTTTCTGCGCCTTCTTTCAAAGCCTGATTCTGTTTTTGCTTTCTTCATTGTTGGGTTAGATGTAATGCATCATAAGGTCTTTGGGCGCTTGCTGACTGTACTTGATGATGCTCTAAGAAATTTAACAGTTGTCCAGCACCATTGGGCTGGTCGAGGTTCACGAGGTGTCACCCAGCTTTATGGTGATTTTGGTCAAGCACTATTTGCTGACTATCAACCTTCAATTGATATTGATAGTGCCAGAGGTTTTCTGAAAAGCCTGATTGAGCTCTAGATCAGCAAGCATAGATCGTCATTTGATTTGTTGATTTTCTTAGAGCGCCCATTCATAGCGGCCAAGGAATTTCTCTCCCAGAATATTCCGTCTGAATAACCTTGAATGCCAGTATCTGCGGTGGCTATCTCCAGTCGTTTTTCAGCTAGAAGAGCATATTCTTCTTCTAATTCGACCCCAATGAAATGTCTACCAAGTTTCTTGGCTACTACAGACGTAGTGCCACTCCCAAGAAAAGGGTCTAGTACCAAGTCTTCTGGATTGGTGCTTGCAAGCATCAGCTTTGCTATCAACTTTTCACTTTTCTGAGTGGGATGGTCGGTGTTTTCAGGCATAGACCAAAATGGTATGGTTATATCCGCCCAAAGATTAGAAGGGTGAGTGTCTCGGTAGTTACCATCATCATTTTCCTGCCAATCTTTGGGTGTACCATTTCCATTTCGGTACGGCGCAATGACCTTGCGACGCACTTTTACTTGATCAATATTGAACGTATAATCTTTACCGGTGACGCAGAACCAAATATCCTCACAAGAATTTTTCCAGTTATTTTTTGCCCCGCGCCCTTTTTCGCGTTCCCAAGTAATCCGGTTGATCACATTAAGGCGTTCAGAGGCAGCCACAAAGACGGAGGTAGATGTATACCAGTCGCTGCAAATGTAGACAGTACCATTTGGTTTCACAGCTGGTAGCAGTGCGTCAAGAATGCCGCCTAACCACTCCGTGTATTGCTTAACAGGTCCTTTAGTGAAAGAGCGATCACCAAACCGTTTGTTGAGATTGTATGGCGGATCGAGAAACAGCATATCTACAGAGTTCTTGGCAATATAAGGCGCAACCTCAAGACAATCCCCGAGAATGGTGACATCAACATAATTTTCCTGAGCCTTCGCACTGGATTTGAGGCGTTTCCTTAAATGCTTGCGATCATCCTTATTTAACGTGATGGTTCTGTTTCTAGGCGCTCGACTCTTTTCCAACATCTTCTGCCTAACTCCTTCGCTCATAGATGATGTGAGGGCTACTGATCCATCCCATTTTGCGTTAATAAGATATTCCTGATGCGTAGTCAAGTTCGGCATCTAGCAGCGGGGTCAAGCAAAAGGTGACTTCGGAATCTGGTAGCTTTCGGCGTAGGCGATGAGCTTGGCGCGCGAGACAATATCTCACTCGCGCCATGGCGCGATCACCTTGATGTCGGGATTGAGAGGCCGTAATAGCCCAGCTCGAAACGTACCTGTCAAAAGCGGCAAACAGCGCCTTGACGGCACCCGCCCGGGGTCAGCCTCTCCCGAAACCGCCAGATCGTCTTGTGATCCGGCGTTGACTCACCAATCCGGAACCCCGGAACCCGCCGCCAGCTATACCGGTCCCGAATGGGAAATGCCATCCGCTCCTCACCGGGATTTTGATCACTGGGACATGCGACCGGCCTGTCGCGTTGGCGGAGAGCGGCAGCAACCGCAATCACGTCAGTTGGCCGGCGTCAGTTCGCCCGCGTCAATTCGCCGGAGCGGTCGGTATCCGTGTCTTTCAGAAAGGCGAGCAGGTGCCGATTGAATTCGTCGGGCTTGTTGAAGAACGGTGCATGTTTGCCGCCCGGAATATCCTGCGGTGCGCCGCGCCACAGATTGCCATAACGCAATCGTGCAATGTAGTCGTGATTGAGGAAAGGATCATCGCTGCCACTGAGAAGCGCGAAGGGAAGTTTCCCTTCGCTGAGCAGACGCATTTGTCTTGGCCAGTCGATGATCCCGAGCTTGCCGATCATGTAGAGTCGCGCCCGCCCATCCGTGCGGCGCAGGTTGCGGTGCAGGAAGACGGCGTCCTCCGAAACCGGCGCGGTTGCGCTGTTGCCGAAATCCCTCGCCTCCTGCCGCGAGAAATACCGTTTGCCAGCAAGCACCAGATGAGAGTCCGGGTTGTAGCCGCGCCCGAAATCAACCGGCACCTGGTTGAGCGGCGGTGTGCCTGCGATGGCCAGGGCGCGAACGTCAACATTGCCGCGCGCGGCCAGTTCCAGCCCGACATACCCGCCAAGAGACCAACCGAAGACGCGCACATTGTCGACATCACAGTCTGCCAGGACAGCCTCGGCAATCTCTGCATAGGCGGCGATGTTGTAGGTCGTCTCGGGATCACCATTCGACGACACGCCATGCCCCGGATAGTCGAAGGAGATCACCCGGTACATGTTGCGAAACGCTTGGAATTGTTTGAAAAAGGCTTCCTTGCAGGCGGAATTCCCGTGCAGGAACAGAAGGGCGGGTTTTTCCGCCGCTCCCGTATCCGCGATGGCAATCAAGCCGTGCCGTGTGTCGATATGGCGTTCTTTCGCACCCATGCGATCCTCGCGCGCCTGAGCGTTGCGCCGCCGCCAGCGGGCGGCAAGAGAGGTGCGCAGCACGTCAACAGCTTCGCGCACTTCCTGCACTGCGGCCCAGAGCCCGCCGGGATAGAAGACCACCACCAGAATAATGGCCACGGCAATGACGATGTTTTGCCACGCGCCAAAACCCGAAAGCCACTCCGAGAGAACCGAGATGGCAAAGGCAGCGATAACCGGTCCCCAGATGGTACCGGTTCCGCCAACCAGCAGGATTGACAGCAGCACGGTCAGAAACCCGATGCCGAATGCATCGGGCGATGCCACCCGCAGATAGGCGGCATAAAAGGCCCCGGCGATTCCGGTGAAAACTGCGCTCGCCATGAGCGTGAGTGCACGCGTTCGCGCTTCCGATACACCCCGCGCAATCGCATAGTACTTGTTGTCCCGCAGCGCCACGATTGCCCGGCCAAGCCGCGAGCGGGTGAGCCTGTAAAGGAACGTCAGATTGGCGACCAGAAGTCCGAGACCGACAAAATAGTATCCAATCCGTCCATCCCTTGACAGAGGGTAGTCACCGATTTTCAGGGTTGGCAGTGTCACCATGCCCGAGGTACCGCCTGTGATATCAGACCACGAAATCACGATCAGATAGATCAACTGGCTCAGCGCTATGGTCACAAGGATGACGTATATCCCGTCGAGCCGGAGGACCGGCAGCGCGATCAGCAGTGCCACCAGCGCCGCAGTGCCGCCGCCGGCAAGGATCGACAGCCAGGGGGAAACTCCCAGCGTCTTGGCCAGAATGGCGTAGGTGTAGATACCCACGGCGAACAGCCCCACATGGGCAAAGTTGAAAAGCCCGCCGTAGCCGAGGCTGAGATCCCAGCTTGTCGCAACGATGGCGAAGACAAAGGCCAGAATGATCACGTGGCGGAAATAGGTCGCCTCGAACACGAAGGGGTATGCGATCAGAGCGGCCATCGCGATCAGGAGGGGAACAAGGCCCTGCGTCTTGTGAAGCGGGGGGTCGTACCGCATGTCAGAGGGTCCTCTGGTGATTGCCAAAGAGCCCTTCGGGTTTGAGAAGCAGCACAACGATCATTGTGAAAAACAGGACTGCAGGTGCCCAGTAAAGACCCACGACATAGATCGAGAACGCTTCCAGAAGGCCAATGATGAAGGCGGCATAGATCGGACTGGAAAACCGCGCGACCCCACCGAAGATGACGACGATCAGGGCTTTCATCAGCGGCTCGGACCCCATCGCGGGGTTCATGAAGCGGATTGTACCGACAAACACACCCGCCAGGCCCGCAGTCACCGCCGACAGACCAAATGCAATGGCGAAATAGAGCGGCACGTTCAGCCCTAGGAGTTCGGCTGCTTCGCGGTTTTGCGCCACGGCGCGCATGATCCGCCCCGGGCGCGCATAGCGCAGGAAGAGCCCGATGCCCAACAGGATCGCCAGAACCAGCACCAGAAGAATGCCCTCGCTGGTGGCAAGGCTGATTTGACCCAGGGCGATCTCGCCCTCGCCCAGGGGCGGGATTTGTTTTGACCTTGGCCCCCAGATCAGGAGCAAGCCGTTTTCCAGAATGGCGGAGGCCGCCAGCGTGGTGATGACCGAGATCAGAACCACATCCGCGCGTCGCTCGAAGGGTTTGACCAGCAGGAAGTGCATCAAGACCCCCACCGCAAACATCACGGTAGAGGTCAACACGATGGCCGGAAACAGTGGCAGCCCCCAGGCCTCCGCACCTGAAAACTGCCAGGCGATGTATGCCCCAAGCGCAATGAACGTTCCATGCGCGAAGTTGAAGATGCCCAGAGTCGTCCAAACCAGCGATAACCCCGTCGCCATCAACGCATAAAGCGCGCCCAGAACGATGCCGCCCTGCATGATCGAAAACAGGGTTGGCGCGTCCATCACGGCTGTTCTCCAAACAGGAGCGCCATCAGACCGTCAGGGTCGGGCATCTCGTCGCGTGTCATCCGCCCGGAAATGCGTCCGTGGTCAAACAGATACAGCGTGTCGATGATCTGTTCGAGAAAGCCGACATCCTGATCGATCAGAATGATCGGCATCCCGGTTTTGCGGACGGTCAGAATGGCATCGCAGAGTTCCTGACGGATTTTTGGAGACAGTCCCAGCGTGGGTTCATCGAGGATCAGCAGGCGTGGCGCTGACAGGAGGCCCGCCGCGACGGAGACCATCTGACGCTCGCCCCCCGAAAGAAACCGGATCTTGTGCCCGCCACGTTCGGCAATGCGAGGAAACAGGTCGCCGACCTGCGCTCGTGTCCAACCGCGCCGGGCCCCGGCAGCCTCAGACGAAATCGACAGGGTTTCATCGACAGTGAGTTCGGGAAACAGAAGATTGCCTTGTTGAACATGGATCAGGCCGGCGCGCGCAACTTTCCTGGGGTCCATACGCCTGCGCGTGACCGCGTCGTAATTGAAGTTGCGCCATTTGCGGCTGCCTCTCTCGCCAACGCGGTTCATGCGTGTACCGTGGAAACGGATCGAACCTGACCATGGATCGATCAGGCCGCTCAGCGTTTTCAGAAACGTCGTCTTGCCATGGCCATTGGGGCCAAAAATCCCGATGCTTTCGCCCTCGTGCAAAACGAGATCAATGTCCTGAAAGATCTGTACCGGATCATATCCGCCCGAGAGGGTTTCGATCTGGAGCACTGGTTCAGACGTGGGCCCCTCCCAGATAGGCTTCGACCACATTCGGGTTCCTGATGACGTCGCCTGGCAAGCCCTGGTCGATGACCTTGCCCTGATCGAGCACCAGCAATGTGTCTGACACCTCCATCAGAAGCGACAGAACGTGTTCGATCAGTACAATTGCGATCCCTTCGCCCCGGATCGCGAGGATCACGTCCTTCATGTTGTCGATTTCGGGGCCGGTCAGGCTTGAGGCAGGTTCGTCCATCAAGAGAACACGCGGCTCAAGGGCCAAGGAAGACGCGATCATCAGCAGCTTGCGGTAGTAGACTGGCAAATTGCCCGCCTTCATGTTGTGCATGGTGGGTGGGAACCCAACCAGGTCGAGCATTTTCCCGGCGCGTGTGACCTTCCGGGTAAAGTTCAGCGCGCGCGCTGAACTTTCAACTGCGACCAGCACATTGTCTATGGCGCTGAGTGCGGCAAAGATGTTTTCGCGCTGAAAGGTGCGCCCGATCCCGGCCAGTGCGATGGCATGGGCGCTCAGCTTCTGCATGTTCCGACCTGCCAGCAGCACCGAGCCAGCTGTGGCACCGAAGGGGATGCGCGTGATGATGTTGAACAGCGTGCTTTTGCCGCTGCCATTGGGGCCTGCGATCCCGAAGATCTGCCCGGGCGACACATCAAACGTGACGTCCTGAACGGCTTGCAGGCCGCCAAAGCGCTTGGACATGCCACGCACGGAGAGAACAGGATCGGTCATGCCCCCCAAGTCATGCCCCACAAGTCATCATGCCCCTAGCAGAGCCCTTGTGCACCCGCCACCGTATCGACGGCGACGGGTGCAAGGCTGTCTCAGTTACCGGACATCCAGGGCGGAAGCCGGAACGTGCCATTGGCATAGACAGCCGGGCCGATCATGGTGCGCTCGCCATCCCAAAGCTGCCAGAACGACACCGGCACATGATCGTTGCTTTGCAGCGCCACGTGGGTTTCCGGGTCAAACTCCACATTGCCCGCAACTGTTGCCACCCTGGTTTCGCCGATGGCGCTGCCGATGGCATCGTGATCTGTTGGATCGCCCACCTTTTCCAGGGCGGCAAAGTACATGTTGGCCATCTCATACAAGCCGACGCCATAGGCCCCGGATTCGAGACCAAACCTGTCACGGTACTGCTGCATCAGTTCCTGCCCACGCGGCCATTTGGGGGTATCCAGGGGACCGTTGATCAGATTGTAAAGAACACCGTTCGATTGTGCGCCGGTCAGTTCGACGAATTCGGGCACAGATGGTGCATATTGCAAGAACACCAGGCTGTCGGTCGGATTTTCCAGGAACTGTTTCAGGAACAGCGCTGAATTGCCGGGGATATAATCCGTGTTGATCACAAGATCGGGGTTCGCCTGGTTCACTTTGGCCAGGATGACCTTCCAATCGCTCACTTCGCCAAACGGAACCAACTCATCAACGACCACGTCCCAGCCGCCTTCGGAAAAACTGACCTTCATCCCTTCTGAAATCGTCCTGGAATAGGGATTGTCCGAACTGATGATTGCCACGGTCTTGTTGTCGATGCTGACGTTGCCGGCATCCGCCAGCTCCTGCACCATCGGCAAAACATCGGTCTCATAGCCTTTGAACGACGCCGTGTAGGACCAGCAGCAGTTATACGCGTCCGGGTCCTGGCTCACGATGGCTGCAAACCCCGGGCTGGGGCCTGCTGCGATATAGGGCATGTTCTCTTCAGCCATCAGATCGACTTCGAACATGGACAGCGACGCATAGCCGGTCAGGATCACCTCGACGCCATCCGTGCCCAACAGCCGTTCAACCGCGCTGGACACATTGGCGGCCGAGTGATCTTTCACGTCGGCCACTTCGATTTCGAACATGTAGCCCGCAACGCCGCCCCTGGCGTTCGCTTCTTCCACGGCCCATTCCACACCTCGGATGAATTCTTCCCCATCCGAGGCTGTTGCTCCGGTGAGCGGTGCCAGGACACCGATTTTTACCGTTTCCGCTGAAGCCGCACCGAGCGTCATCAAGGTCATGAAGGCCGCCAGACCCGTTGACCGGAGCAACTGACCGTGTCGCATTTGCTTACCCTTCCATTGTGGTGATTGCACCCGTTTCGCGATTGTACGGTACGATGGCGACGGGCGGCTGACAACCGGCAAGGTTTGCGGAGTCTTGCGTTGACGCGCTGCCGGTCCGGGTGTTCTTCGTCACGCTGCCCCCGTCACGTTGCCCCCGTCACACTGCCCAAGTGCCTCCGGTTCCTCGCGCCCGACAATCGGTGCCAACATGTCCCGGATATCACCGTCACCACGATCCGTCGTCCGGGCAGCGCGGCAGGCGATGTTTGACCGCATCAATCTTGTCGGATGTTTCCGGGAAGCGGCACCTCAATTGCGCCGCCCGGGATTTTCCGAAACGCCTGCGGGACTGAACGGTCAGGCGGCCGCTTCGGCCTGCTCGCGCAACAGTTCGCTCCTGCGCTTCCTGACGGTGTCGGACTTGAGCTGACCGCAGGCGGCCAGGATGTCGCGGCCGCGCGGGCGGCGCACAGGGGCGGAGAGGCCGCCGGTGTTCACGATCCTCGCGAACGCGGAAATGCGGTTGTTCGATGAACATTCGAACGGCGCGCCCGGCCAGGCATTGAACGGGATCAGGTTCACCTTCGCCGGGATGCCCTTGAGCAACTGCACCAGGGCTCGGGCATCGGCATCGCTGTCGTTCACGCCCTTGAGCATGACGTATTCGAAGGTGATGCGGCGGGCGTTCGACGCGCCGGGATAGGCGCGGCAGGCGTCGAGCAGCTCGGCGATCGGGTATTTCCTGTTGAGCGGCACCAGCGTGTTGCGGATCTCATCGGTGACGGCGTGGAGCGAGACCGCGAGGTCGACATTCAGCTCCGCGCCGCAGCGTTTCATCATCGGCACGACACCCGAGGTCGAGAGCGTGATGCGGCGGCGCGAGAGTGCGATGCCCTCCTCGTCCATGACGATCCTGAGCGCGGTCCTGACGTTCTCGAAGTTATAGAGCGGCTCGCCCATGCCCATCATGACGATGTTCGAAAGCAGGCGACCGCCGTCGGTCGGCGTAGGCCATTCCCCAAGGTGGTCGCGCGCCAGCATGAACTGGCCGACGATCTCGCCAGGCTCCAGGTTGCGCACCAGGCGCTGGGTGCCGGTATGGCAGAAGGTGCAGGTCAGCGTGCAGCCGACCTGGGACGAGATGCAAAGCGCCCCGCGGTCCTCTTCCGGAATGTGAACGCTCTCGATCAGGTGCCCGCCCCCGGCCTTCAGGAGCCACTTCCGGGTCCGATCCTCGCTGACCTGGTGGCGCACCACCTCGGGCCGCTTGAGGACACAGGTCGCCGCCAGACGCTCACGCAGCGGCCTGGCCAGCGTCGTCATCGCGGCGAAGTCGGTGACGCCGCGATGGTAGATCCAGTGCCAGAGCTGCTTCACGCGGAACGGCTTTTCGCCCAGAGCGTCAACCTCCGCCGCGAGCGCGTCGCGCGAAAGGCCGATCAGGTTCTTGCGAGTGTCGATGGTCGTGGTGTCGATGGTTGCCGCCGTATCCGTCATGGCGCCGATATGGTGCCGGCGCACCGGAAAACCAGACGGTACGGGCGCGTTCCCGACCCGACGTTGTCGAGGTGCGGTCTGGTGCGAGCGCGTGCGAGCCTTGAGATGGCGCGAGATGGTGCGGGCTTGGGGATCAGTTCACGCAGGCCCGGCTGATCGTCTCGTAGGCCGCGGTGAAGCCGAGCAGGGAGACCGTGTCGGTCGTGTCGGTGCCGCGCCAGGAGCGGCCCTTCACGGTCATGTCGACGCCGGCCTTCATCGCCGCAATGAGATTGCGATCGTCGCCTTCGGTGTAGGTCCAGGCTGTGTCGCCCCGGCTGAACAGCTCGAAGCTCCTGTCGCCGACGGTCACGGTGACCGGCGACTCCTCCTCGTAGTTGTAGCCTGCGATGATCGAGATCACGTCGCGGTTGCCACCCGGCGTCCGGTGCGTGACCTGCACCCAGACATCGCCGCGCTGCGTGTAGTTGCCCTGCGAGTCGGTCGGCTCGGTGGCGATGTAACAGACGCGCATGCTGCCGTCCTGATAGGCGAAGGCCGACCAGTCGCGATAGGTGCCAAGCGTCCGTGGCTCCTGCGCATTCGCGGGCCAGCCCGTCACGATCAGGACCAGACAGGGAATGAAGAAAAACATCGAACGTGAAAGAGTGGTCATGTCCTGAGCCCCGGTATCGTCGTCGAGACTGTCGTCGTGTGAGATCTGATCGCTGTGCGCCATGCGGACATTAACCCAATGAAGGCGGCGAAAACAGGGCAATGCGAAATCAGGGAGCGGGCGAAACCTGTTGCGCCTGACACGCACGGATGGACCGATCTCCCCTGTGACGCCTCTCCTCTGTGACGCCGGTCACCGTCCTTATCCTGACAAAGCGCCCGCCGTGGACGTGCTGCCCGATGCCCTCAACACCGAATGCCGAAGTAACCCCGCATCCCTCAGGATGCCGACACCGGCCGACCGGGACAAGAGCGGCTTGACCGCCGGGTGGCCCTGCCCTACCCGGATGCCCTCACCAGAGCGGATCGCATGCGATCCGCTCTGCATCTGAAGACCCGGGGCATCTTCACCCGTTCAGATCGAATCAATCTGAACGATCTGAACGGGGGATATGCTCCAGGGAGCCCCAGCCATGCACGACGACGCGCTGCCTGTCCTGATCGAGGTCATTCGCGGCAACACCACCGAGAGCCGCCATGCCGGTGTGGCGGTGGTCTGCGATGCCAGGGGCACCGTGATGTGGAGCCTGGGCGACCCCGGCCTCGTCATGTTCCCGCGTTCGGCGATCAAGCCGATCCAGTCGGCGCTGGTCATGGCCGAAAGTGGCGCGATGCAGGCCTTCGACGTCAGCCCGCAAGAGCTCGCGCTTGCCTGTGCGAGCCATGCGGGCGACCCCATCCACACCGATCCGGTGCGCACCTGGCTCAGCCGCATCGGGCTCGAACCGTCGAACCTCGAATGCGGCCCGCAGGATCCGCGCACCAGGGACGTTCTGCGCGACCTGTTGCGTGCAGGCTGCGAGGCCGGGCGCGAGCACAACAACTGTTCGGGCAAGCACACCGGCTTTCTCACCATCTGCAGGCACATGGGCGTCGACCCTGCTGGCTATCCCGATGCCGACCACCCGGCCCAGGCGGCCGTGTGCCGCACCATGGCCGAGATGTGCGACACCGATCACGCCACCGCCGATCTCGGCACCGACGGCTGTGGTGTCCCCTCCATCGCCATGCCGCTGGTCGGTCTCGCGACCGGCATGGCACGGCTTGCCGATCCCTCCGGTCTCAGCCATGGCCGCGCACAGGCCTGCCGCGCCATCGTCGCCGCCATGGCCGCGCACCCGCTGATGATCGCCGGTGCCGGACGGACGTGTTCGGTCCTCAACCGGGCCGGCAAGGGCCGGTTTGTCGTGAAGGGCGGTGCCGAAGGCGTCTACGCGGCAGCGTGGCCCGGGAAGGGCTGGGGCATCGCACTCAAGATCGCCGACGGCGCGGGCCGCGCCGCCGAGGTGGCCGTGATCCATGTCCTGCGCCACATTGGCGCGATCGACGACGCGACGTGGCAGTCTCTCGCCGCCTGGCGACAGCCGCAGCAGCACAACTGGGCGGGGACACGGACCGGCGAACTGAGAGCCGCCGGGACGCTGAGCGCCCGGAGCGGATAGCACTCAGGAGCGGCTCGCAGATCGATCCGGGCTGATCGGGACATGCTCTAACCCTTCAACGCCTCGATCCCCTCAAACAGCTTCAGCGCCTCGGGATTGGCCATCGCCCCGGTGTTCTTCACCGGGCGGCCGTGGACGATGTCGCGCACGGCGAGCTCGCTGATCTTGTTCGAGCGGGTACGCGGAATGTCGGTCACGGCGATGACCCTGGCGGGCATGTGGCGCGGCGAGGCATTGGTGCGGATTTTCTGACGGATCGCGTCGATCAGGTCGTCGGTCAGGTCATGGCCCGGACGCATCACGACAAAGAGCACGACACGCACGTCGTCGTCCCAGTCCTGGCCGATGCAGAGGCTTTCGAGCACCTCGTCGAACTGCTCGACCTGGCGGTAGATTTCCGCTGTGCCGATGCGCACGCCACCGGGGTTCAGCACCGCGTCCGAGCGGCCGCAGATGACCATGCCGCCGCTCTCGGTCACGACCGACCAGTCGCCATGACGCCAGACGTTGTCGAACACGTCGAAATAGGCCGCGTGATACCGCGCGCCATCGGGGTCGTTCCAGAACCCGACGGGCATCGACGGGAACGGCCGGGTGCAGACCAGTTCGCCCTTTTCGCCCGTGGGCAGCGCCGTGCCGTCGTCCCCGAAGACGTCGACGGCCATGCCGAGACCGCGCGACTGGATCTCGCCCCTGCGCACCGGCAGCACCGGATTGCCGAGCGCGAAGCACGAGATGATGTCGGTGCCGCCGGAGATCGACGAGAGCTGCACGTCCTCTTTCACGTCGCGATAGACATAGTCGAAACCCTCGGGCACCAGCGGCGAGCCGGTCGACATGACGAGCCTGAGACGCGAGAGATCGTGGCTTTCGCGCGGCCTCACACCCGCCTTCCCGATCGCCGAAATGTATTTCGCCGAGGTGCCGAAGACCGATATGCGCTCCTGCTCGCAGAAGTCCCACAGGACCTGTGGCGAGGGATGCACCGGGTTGCCTTCGTAGAGCAGCAGCGTGGCACCGATGGCGAGGCCCGAGACCTGCCAGTTCCACATCATCCAGCCGCAGGTCGAGACATAGAGCATGCGGTCGCCGGGCTGCAGGTCGCAGTGCAGGCGATGCTCCTTCAGGTGCTGCAGCAGGGTGCCGCCGTGACCGTGCACGATGCACTTCGGCGCACCGGTCGTGCCCGACGAATACATGATGAAGAGCGGGTGATCGAACGGCACCCGGTTGAAGGGGATGTCGCCGGCCGGCACCCGGGCGGTCGCCTGGTCCCAGGAGACGGCGTTGGGCAGCGTTGAGAGATCGGGGTCGACCTCGACATGGGGCACGACGACGATCGCCTCGATGCCGGGCATCGCGGCCAGGATCCCGGCGACGCGCGGACGACTGTCGAAGGTCTTGCCGCCGTAAACGTAGCCATCGGCGCAGACCAGCGCCCTGGGTTCAATCTGGCCGAAGCGGTCGAGCACGCCTTGCGTCCCGAAGTCAGGCGAGCAGGACGACCAGACAGCACCCAGACTCGCGGTCGCCAGCATGGCGGCGATGGTCTCGGGCAGGTTGGGCAGGAAACCCGCGACCCTGTCGCCCTCGCCCACGCCATTCGCAGCGAGCCATGCGCGCAGGGCGGCGACCGTGTCGTAGAGTTCGGCGAAGGTTATGACGCTGCGCGTGCCGTTCTCGCGCCAGCAGACGACAGCCTCACAACCGTCGCGGCGGCGCAGCAGGTTCTCGGCATGGTTCAGGCGCGCCTCCGGGAACCAGCGGGCGCCGGGCATGGCATCGCCGTTCTCCAAAATCGCCGCGCCCTGCCCGGAGCCGACGACCTCGCAGAACTCCCAGAGCAGGGACCAGAAGCCCTCGCGGTCCTCGACCGACCAGTGCCACAGAGCGTCGTAGTCCGGCAGGTCGCGCCCGCTCTTGCTCGCCGCGAGATGGCGAAAACGTGTCATGGCCGACGCGGCCACGCGTGCGGGATCGGGAGTCCAGAGAATCTCGTTCATGGGATCATCCCCCCAACTGCCGTCATCCCGGACAAGCGGCGGCAGCCACAACGATCCGGCATCCTGTAACACTTTGACTCACACTCTGCCTCTGCGGACCGAGATCCCGGCTTTCCCTGCGATTCGTCCGGCCCATGTCCGCCATGCTCCGGCTCAACCGGCTGTCGCAAGCCCGAAAGCCCAGGACCTTTATTGACTGTTGCAATGTCATTCTTTTAGAGGTCATCTTCACGATCGAAACTGCTGCGTATCACGGCTTCCGCACGGCCTCCATGGAGGATGTGGCGGTGACCTGCGCGGTGGGACATTGATCTTCGATCGTTCGCCACACTTGACCCCCCGTATCCTGGCCGTGCGAAAGTCAACATTGACAGCACAACCCTCCACCTTCCCGGAAGCCCGACTCGATTGCGGTGCATCCGCTCTCGAAACACAAATATAAAACCCGTTCGAGAACAAGGAACCATGGCTGAAGCCCGCTTCCCCGACTTTTATATTGTCGGCGCTCCCAAGTGCGGGACAACGGCCCTCACCTTCTATCTCATGCAGCATCCGCAGATTTACATGGGACGGAAGGATGACAGCCTGGATGTCAAGGCGGTCGCGATGCTCGACAACAGCTCCCTTGATGTCTCTGTCAAGGACTTCACAGAGTTGGGTTATTTCGGCAGTGATATGCTTGCCAAACCCACAGAAAAGCAGAGCAAAGAGGCCTATCTCGCGTATTTCGCGGGCGCACGCGCCGGCCAGATCCTCGGCGAGACAACGGCCCTGAACCTGAAGTCGAAGTCTGCTGCCCGGGAGATCCATGACGCCAATCCCGAGGCCCGGGTCATCGCGCTCCTTCGGGACCCCGTCGACCTGCTGACGTCAATGCAGAACCAGCGGCGGTACATGGGCTATCGTCATGCCTATGGGTCACTCGAAGAACTGATCGCAGCGGATCGGCAGGCTGAGGATGGCTCACCCCGTCCGGAGAACGAACAGTACGTCGATGTCTGCATGTTCTCCGAACAGCTGAAGCGCTATTTCCGGATCTTCGACCGGGACAGGGTGCTCGTCCTGTTCCAGGAGGAGATGAGGCGCGACACGACCGATACGTTTCGTGAGATCTGCCGGTTCCTCGGCGTCGATCCGGATGTCGACGTCAACTTCGCGGCGGTCAATCGCTACAAGAAGATCACCTGGGTGCAGAGGACCTGGAGCGCCATTCGCGCGTCCGGGCTGATCAGGCTGAAGCTCCTGTTGCCGCCACAGCGCCGCAGGGACCTGCGCAGGTGGGTCTACCGTCTCATGCTCTCCCACGACAACAAGCCGTCGCCCGATGAAGCAGTCCAGGCCAGACTGCGGGACCTCTTTCGCGACGAGATCGAGAGTCTCGAGCAGCTCCTCGGACGACCTCTTCCGTGGCCGGGCTATCGCAGCGCCGGAGATGTATTCACCCCCCCCCCC